>JAFTZI010000091.1 GCA_017461055.1 Clostridia bacterium
TATTATATCATAAAATCCGCAGAAAGACAATTCAATCTGCGGATTTTGGTAATTATTTATGCCATTATGCCTTGAATGGTAGTGGTCACACTTTGGAAAACGCTTGTGATTGTGCCAATGGTGTCAAACTCAGCCAAGAATTTGAACACAAAGGACTTTTCGTAAATCGGCATAACCTGAACGCTGCTGTCAAATGCAACAACAACCTGGAAGATTGTTCTTGTCAAAATGGAAAGACCGATAACTGCGGCATAGCCAAGTGATAAGCCGGTTAAAAATCCGCCCACATAGTCAAAGAAACGGAAGAAGGAATGCTTTGAGTCCTTTTTAAGCTCGTAAGAAATCCATTTCATAAACAGCCAAGGAACAAGGAAACCGACTAAAAGACCGAGAATACTTGAAATCGTGTAAACGCAAGGCGCGGCAATTCGCTCAGCCATTGTACGAATAATTTCGTCAGAGGCTTCTGTGTAAGCGCCGAACTCTGCTTCCAAGGCGCTTAGGCTTGCGCCAAGACCGTCAAGGAAGTTAACGAAGTTTTCAGGCATAGATTCAAAAAGCTCAGCCAAATTGTAACCGTTGGCATTATGCTCAATAAGCTCTACTAATGAACCGTGAACAGCGTTTGTTACAAAATCGGTAATAAAGGCGTTTTCAAGAAATCCTGTAATTAACGGACCTATAACAAGTGCGCAGGCAATAGCCAACCAGGTCTTACCAATCTTAAAAAGCGCACGGTCAAGACCGTATTTCGTAAAGAATACGAGTATGCTTAAGAAAATTATAATAAGAATAGCGTCAATTAAAATGGACATAAATAAGCCCTCCGTAAAAAATATGAATACATTGTAACACACATTAAAACCAAAATCAATAGCTTTGTATAAAATCAAGCTAAAAGGCAACAGCGTGTCGTTACATTTCCCTTACGCATGTTGACGAAGGACAAATGTTTATGCTATAATTTAAGGGAAGATATTGATACAAAGGGAGATTGTGATATGGACAAGCAGGGATATATTCTTAGATACTATCTACCGTTAAGGCCTCATTTTGATGAGGAGTATACTGAAAAACGGTTTACCCAATTGATAGATTTCTGCAAGCGGACAGACGTAGGCGCTGTTATGTTCTATGTTGCGCTTGACCCGAATTGGTACTATATGCCCGACACCGTTGAATATGCAAGCGAATGCAGGGAGCAAATGCTTCCGTATATTCAGCGCTTGCGTAATGAGAAAATAAGCTATCAGCTAAATTTCCAAAATATTGTTGGCTCAACTCTTGGCGGTGTTGATTTTACACCCGCGTTTAATTGGGAAATGCTTGTGGACCACAGGGGAAGAAGAAGCCTTGGCTGTGGGTGTCCTATTGGAAAGAATTTCAGAAAGCAAGCAGAAAAGCGCCTGCAAATTTGGGCAGAAACCAAGCCTGACGTTATTTGGATAGATGATGACCTTCGCTATCACAATCATGGTAACCCCATATTAGCAAGGCTTGACGGTGAGGACGGATATTGGGATTATTATTGCTTTTGCCAAGAGCATTTGCGCCTTTTTAACCAAATGCAAGGCGCCTCTTATAATAGAGAAGAGCTTGTCAGCCTTATGTTAGAGCCAAATGAGCCAACGGATGTAAGAAGAAAATATCTTGATTTCCTTGGGCGAACCATGGACGACACTGCTGATTGGATAAGACGCACAGTTCAAGCTATCAGCCCCGAAACACGCATAGCGCAAATGACAAGCGTGCCTGACGTTCACTCTGCCGAGGGACGGGATTGGAATAGCTTTCTTAGTTCACTCAGCGGAAAATATGCTCCTATGGTAAGAGCGCATTTTGGACCTTACAAGGAGGGCGACCCACGTGATTTTGTGGAATGCTATCGAAAGCTGGCGCAAACAATGGTGCAAATAAATTCCAATTATCAGGGCAAGGTGGAATATTGCCCGGAGGTTGAAAATACACGCTTTACCGTATGGTCAAAATCAATGGCTGCAACTGCCTTTCAGCTCCGCCTTTCCGCATTTATGGGATGTAAGGACATTACCCTGTCGCTTTACGACTTAGACGGCGGAGCGCTTGATGATGAGCCAGCTTACGAAAAAATGCTTATAGAAGAAAAGCCATATCTTGATAAGCTTGTAGCACTTGGACTTGGCAATGCAAGTGATGAGGGCGTTATTATTCCAATTTCGCAGGACAGCGCAAAAAATTACCGTGTGCTAAACGGTGATAGCTATGAGTCGCTTGGCGGCAAGGACAGATATATTGATAATTACTTATTGCGTATGGGCATTCCGTGCCGCTACCTTCCGCCCGAGAAAATATGCGACGGAGTAGTCGCACTTGACGCTTATTCGGCAGGCTTCTTAAGTGATAATGAGCTAAACCGCATACTTAAGCGCGCAGTAGTACTTGACGCAGGGGCGGCAAATACACTTATCGCCCGCGGCTTTGGCGATAAGATAGGAATAAAGGCTCTGAACAAGCAAAGCGCCGTTGTAAATGCAGAAATATTCACCTCGCTAAAGCGTACGGATGGCACCTACATTCGTGTCCCGTCAAGAATACCCTGTGGCTGTTGGTTTGAACCGGAGCTTGCACCTTGCGCGCTGCCTCTTTCGGAATTTTTAACCCCCGACGGAAGAAAGCGCCCTGCTCTTGTAAGCTTTGAAAACGATATGGGCGGCAAGGTCATTACTTACCCTGCCGTAAATGATTTTGGCGACGGATTCTTTACGCACCATAGAGTAAAAGCAATAAAGGACATTCTTGAAGACCTGTGCCCCTCGTTGCCACGGGTCGATTGCCATAGCTATACACTTACCGTAGTAAAGCGTACGCAAAAGGGCGAAAGGTATTATTTCGTTTCAAACCTTTCAACCGATACGGTTAACGAAATAAAAATTGGCGATAAAGCCATAAGCTGCTCAATGAATACCTACGGTACAACCGTATATGAGGAAAAAGACGGATGCGTTATTGATTAGACTTGCAAAAGAGATTTTCTTGGATTAAGCTTAAGATATCATTTACAATTTTTGCAAAGTATATTGACATTCCTGTTTTAATAATGTTAAAATAGCAATAGCTATAAAATATTAATTGGAGGATTTGTTATGGCTAAGAAAGATAGTATGAGCATTATGAACGAATTTAAAAATGCTCCGCAAAAGGAAAAGGTAGAAGCTGCAAGAAAGCTTAAGGTAGGTATTATCGGTACCGGTTGGATTGCAGATGCTCACGCAAACAAGTACAAGGAAATGGACGATGTTGAGGTTGTTGCACTTGCAGACCTTGTACCGGGCAAGGCAGAGAAGTTTGCACAGAAATGGGAATTTAACGATGCAAGATGCTATCTTTCCCATAAGGAGCTTCTTGACAATGAAAAGGAGCTTGATGCAGTTTCCATTTGTACATATAACAGAACACACGCAGAGTGCACAATATATGCTCTTAAAAAGGGAGTAAATGTTCTTTGCGAAAAGCCAATGTCAGTAACTCTTGACGAGGCTGTTGAAATGCGCAAGGCAGAGAAGGAAAGCGGAAAAATACTCTCCATCGGATTCCAGCCAAGAATGGACCCGAATATGAAGAAAATTAAGGAAATAGTAGAGTCAGGCGTGCTTGGCGAGATATACTACATCCAAACAGGCGGCGGACGCAGAAGAGGTATTCCGACACCGTACGGAACAACATTTATTGAGGACAAGACCGCAGGTATCGGCGCTATGGGTGATATCGGATGCTATTCACTCGATATGGTTTTAAATGCCATCGGCTATCCAAAGCCACTTACCGTAAGCGGCTACAAGTCAGACTTCTTCGGCAAGGACCCAAAGAATTATCCTTGGCACCCTGAATACGCAGAGGTGTTTGGAGTAGAGGACTTTGCAGCAGGCTTTATTCGTCTTGAGGGCGGAATAATCCTTGACTTCCGTATTGCGTGGGCTATGAACCTTGACACCCCGGGTGACACAATCATTATGGGTAAAAAGGGCTCACTTCGTATTCCATCAACAGAATGCTGGAACGGCTCCGTTGGCGGTCCTATGAAGGTGTATAGCGAAATGGCAGGCTCACAGGTTTGCACAGAAATTCCTATCATTAAATCTCCTGACCTGTTCTACGAAAAGGTACGTTCATTCCTTGACGCTATCATCACAGGCGGCAAATCCCCTGTACCAAGCGAGCAAATCATCATCAACCAAGCCATCATCGACGGTATTATCAAATCCGCCGAGATTGGCAAGGAAATCGAGGTTGAAATCCCTGAGGTTTAAGGCTATATAATGAAAGCGAGTGCATTTTGCACTCGCTTTTTAACACAAAATCTTTTGTTTGTTAAGTCGGTTGTTGCGTGTGCTTGTATATATAAAAGCACGCGCAACAGTGTAATTTATTATACCATAATATTTTAGTGCTTTCAAGAAAGTTCTTTACAAAAAAGCCGTGGGTTCGGTTTGCGTTTTTCTTTTGTGCTGAAATTCATTGTGGTTCTTCAATGATGGTAATCTCTATATCTACAAAATAAACATTAAAATCATCGGGTGGAATTTGGTTGAATTCTGTTTTAGAAATTACTATAAGCGCATATGTTTCGTCTGTTGTTTGGGAGTGCTCTCCTTCAAAATACTCGTATTTAGTTAAATATAAACCTTTATCAACAAGCTTTAAATCCTTAAGCACAATGCTGCTTGCTTCACTGCCACAATAAAAACTTGACATAAAAAGAACATAATTATTTTCAAAGGTTTCTCTTGTTATGGCTTTGATAGAAGTGTTTTTTTCATCAGTTAAGTCAAATAATTCGTTAAATTGCTCATATGATGTTATTAACCTGTTTTTATAATTTATTGGAACGAATCCAGCAGTGTAAACATCATTTTTTGAATATTCGCTAAAGCCATAAGGAATTATATAACTGACATAAATGTTTTCAACGGTGTCAAGCACAGAAAGTCCATTTAAAAGCTCCTCTTGAATTTTGTTGTATTCATCAAAGATTGGGAACTCAATTCCTATACCGTTGCTTAATTCCATTAAGTCAAAAGAAGCAAGGATTGAAAGCTGATTTATAAGATTAAAAGCCTCGATTGTGTTTCCGTTACATAATACCGTAACATAATAGTAATAATCATTTGGTGCGTATATTATGTACTCGTTTCCATTCTCATTATATCCTACATATCCTGCGTGTCGCCACGAGGAAGTGTCTAATACATTCTCAAGCATATCCATATCTGGACAATCAAGGTCAATAGTAACCTTTTCGTTTCTCAACTCGGAAAGTGTTTTTTTGGTTGGTGTGTATTGGTCGTTTTGTTTTCCACAGTTTAAGCACTTATCAAAACAATTTCCGTCCACGTCAAAATAGATGTGAAGAACATCCTCGCCTCTTTTCTCCCCGCAAAGGGCGCAAGTCTCCAAATGCTCGCATTGGTCAGCATCATTTTGAACCCACATATGCTCGCACACATTAGGCGTTTGTGAATTATCTATGGTTGTGCTGTCTGTGGTTGCGTCGCTTTGATTTGTGCTGTCTTGTGTTACGCTACTGCCAGAGGAATTTACATCATTTCCGTCCTGTGAGGGCGAACACGACACAAGAAAAGCTAAAAGCATTAATGCCGCTAAAAGTAAAGATAAGTATTTTTTCATAAAAAGTCCTCCTTTAAGTTGAATATTTAGCCTTTCACTTATAAAGACGGATTTTTATGCTCATAGGTTACACAA
>JAFTZI010000092.1 GCA_017461055.1 Clostridia bacterium
CGTATGATATTTACTTTAACGTCACTCCCATGCCCGCCAGTGAATACAGAAGATTTGAGATACTTTGCTACAATACGAGTGACAGCGAAGAGCTTACCGAGGCAAATCTCCTTGGCAGCCGAGAGTTTTATCTCTTCTGCCCCGGAGTTCTCGGTGAGGTAATTACCTTCAATACAATATCTCCCCAGATCATTCACTATGAAGGAACACGCCGACTGTTCGTATCAGGTCAGAATATCAGTCTGCTTCAGGATACGACGGCATACACTACCGTCCTTCGCTCTACAATGGGCGGTGGAGACGTGGTCATTCCCTCGCAAAACGTGGTGGTAGATACAACGAACAATTCCATGTACGTTACCATAGACACCGAGATGACCCCAGGCTCGTATCAGCTGGTATTTAGCTGGAACGAGGCGGGCAAGGAGGACACGACAGCCTCAGCGCTTCAGTTCATGGTGTCAAATAAGCCCGAATACGTGGCACCCACATACGGTATCGTTACGATTGAAAAAGCTGCGGGCTTTACAAATGACGACCCGAAATACACGGTAGGTATGTATGAGAGTGAGGAGGATTACGCAACATCTGTCGTTGATCCCCAAAACACAGTATACCTTGAGTTCAGAGGCAATTTCGGCGCAAATTACGACGAATACGGTAATCTCATAGAGCTCAAGGCCGCTTCCACAGCAGACTCCCGCGGCAAAATCATAAACACGATCAATATCAGCAACTGTCTTGACGTTGAGGACGGCTTCGTTTCGATCAACATAGATAATCTCGGACAGGACGAACAAATCATCAATATTGATATTGACGGAAAGGTATACACAACCAACGCGCGTACAAAGGTTTGGAACGGCGTTTGCGCTATCACATCCTTTGTAAACGGTGATCTCAGCACACTCATGCAGTATAAGCAGGACGGCACGGAGTCAACCAACATTGACAGCGTTACTGCAAACACCAACTCCATTATGCTACTCTGGCCTGGCGCGGCAAGCGAAGCACAGACGTTGGCGGGAATGATATTTGAATTCAGATATTGCTACTTCGGTATGATCGCTACCGAGCCTGGAACGGTCACCTCCTCCACGGAGAAGCATAGAGTGATCTCCTTTGGCGCTCAGCTCTCGCCAAATTTCCTGCTCCCCAGAAACTATGATTGGGGTTCACGTGAGACCTCGACCATGGAAGCTGTCCAGCTGAAAATGGCAAAGAGTAATTATACCGCTGATCAGCTTCGCGACGTTGAAGCAAGGTACGCAAGGGATCAGAAGAACTGGCGCGAGTCTCAAAAAGGAAGCATGAACCTGTACGTTGACAATATACTGTTCGGCGGAGGATTTTTGGGATTTGTTTCAACGATCGAGGTGTCGTTGCCCTCATACGCGGAAGGCTTGCCCGGTATCGGAGGAACGCTGGATCTTCATATTATGCCTGCCTTGGACTATTGGAAGGTGGGTGTCGCGGGCGAGGCTGACTTTGAACTACTCAAGTTTGAGGCGGCAATAACCCTCAAAAAAGCCCACGGAGAGATCCCCGGACTTGATAAGCTTTACTTCTACATTGAGGGAGACATCCCCGGCATCAACGTAGACGGTATGGGTATCTTCTGGATACAGGGACTTGGCGGTGGCATAGATAATCTTTACGATACTATTTGTATGGTTTCCGACGTCCCACCCATCAGTCTCCTTATGTCAGGACAATTCGCGCTCTTCTCAGTGCTTTCGGCAAGAGCAGACCTCGAACTCAGCTTACGTGGATTTGAGGTTGATATATCAAATCTTGGAATAAAGGACATTTCTCTCATTGACAACCTCGGTCTTGAGGTCAGATGGTATCCCGCGCTCTTCCTTCGCGGAGATATAGCGATCAATATCCTCGGTATTATCGATGGCGGAGGATATATCGTTCTTGAGGAAAGTCTTGAGGACGGCTCGATATTCTGGGAGGCATTCGCCACGGCAGGACTGATGATCCCCGATTACGTTCCCCTTGTAGGCGGGTATGAGGTCGGAAGAGCATCACTTGGTATAAACGCCAGCAAAATGTGGGGCGCTATGGCGGTGATCGGTATTGATTTCGGCGTAACCTACTATTGGGGCGGCGATGTTGATTTCGCCTTGGGCAAGTATGATGCGCCCGAGCCCACATATCCGCTCAGCACGGTTGCCGTAGGGTATAACGCACGAACGGGACGCACGCTGTATATGTCTTTGGGTACCAACGCAGCGCTTCGCGCTCAGACCTTGAACACGACGACAAGCGGAGAATATTCTGTAAACAGCAGCATCGACCGTATGACACATACGGTATCTCTCGGTGGATATAATTCTGCCCGCGATATGATGCTTACAATGACCTATCAGGCGGCAACCAGAGAGGAAGCTGAATCCATCGCAAAGCGTACGGTAAATATCGTTGCAGCTGATGACGAAGGCGTAAGCTATACGCTTAATTGGCTTGACCCCGATAAGTACGCAGACGAGCAGGCAGATGCGAACGCTATGCTTTCTTATGACGAATCGTCGGGTAAGGCGATGGTCACCGTATCTTTTACGGATGAAGAGGCATATGCTCACGATTGGAAGATCACGACGGGGACCAGTTCCGAGCTTGCTCTGTATGAGATGAAGCGTATGGCAAGTGTTGACAGCACGAGCTATACATACGATTCAACCAACCGTTCGATGTCTGTGGAGTGGAACGGTTATGGACTGAACGAAATTGAAGAGCTTACCGTTTATGCAGTAGCACAGGACGGAACGAGCTATCACCTGCATCAGACTACCGACGTAGCGGCAGGCGCAGTCAGCTTTGAGCTTCCCTCCTCACTCCCGAGCGGCACTTATACGGTTGAAGTCGTCGCGTCAAGCGAGGAAAACAACATAAGCTGCGCGGTACTTGCGGATAATAGCTTCACTTGCGTAAATCCCTCTCAGCCCACAGCTCCCACAATAGACCGTGTATCTCTCGGCGGAGATTACAGCATAGACGTAGATCTGACCGCAGGGCAGAACACAGACGGCTACATAATCACTGTGGAAGAAAAGATCACCGAGAACGGCGAGACCACCTGGGTCAGCACCGACCTTGGATCGCAGTGGATAGAGAAAAAAGACGGCGCGACTGTAACAGTAGGCGGTCAGTATGAAACATCGGTCTACGTGGATTCGGAAGGAAATTTCGTTTCAAGCGAAGACGCGCAAGGCAGAGACGACGTCACTGCTGTGACACAGATAAAGGGACTTGAGGCAGGTAAAACCTATAGACTCAAGATAGTCGCTTATAATGAAGACGGCAGCGAGCTGCGCTCGGAAGCAACGTACAGTTCGGAGATTACGATGGTCGCCCCCGCAAGACCCACCGTCAGCATATCCGCATCAGGCGAGATTGTTCTGGACGGCATAAACTACATCACAACGACCGAGGCGACATTCAATATCAGCTCGGATATGGCGATCAGCGGCAAGTGGAGTCTCGACGACGGCGCGCAGGAAGGTACATTTGAAGCAGATATGCATTCTTCTCTGACCATTGGCGGCAGACCCGAGACAGAAGACCTTCCCGCAGAGGATGGTCTTGCCGAGGGTCAGCATACTCTGTCACTCACGGGCACGAACGAGAACGGTGATGCTTTTGCCGTGGATTACGTATTCTATGTCAAGGCTACCTCTCCTAGACTTCAGATAGCAACGCCCGACACGGGATCGTTCTTTGACGAGACGGTCAGCGTTACGGGACTCAGCGAGCCGGGAGCGAAGATCTACGTTCTCCTTGACGGAAATGAGGTTTCTTCCCTTTGCGTAGATTCTTCTGGTGAATTCTCGGTTTCCGTTCCGATGGATATAACGATGTTTGAGCAGATTATATCCGTTTACGCGGAAGACGAGATCGGAAACGTCAGTCGTCAGTACAATTTCAAACTGACAAACTCCATTGTTGCGGCATCAGATAATGAAATTGCTATTTTCCTGAACGGAACAAATTATACTGATTCCGTTATTCCCGCAGGAACAAGCGGAACACTCGAGTTCAAGATAATTTCGGGTGAAAACAGTCTCAGCGTTCCTACCGACAGTATTCTGGGAAGCCAGGCTGAATGGTCTGTCGAGGTCGCGAGCGGAAGCGCCGAGCTTTCGGGTGCTCAGCTTACGACCGATGACGATGTAAACGGAATTTTGAAGGTAAGCTTTGAGGGCTACGACGTAGCGGTAGTTCTTGGTGGAAACAATGTTGAGGACAGTATAATCTGTAATGTTACGCTTCCTGCGACACAGAACGGCTATACGATCACTCCCACGACATCCACCTCGGTCATATACGGCGGTAGCTTTGTGTTCGAGCTTGAAATAGCAGAGGGCTATTCCAAGACGGATGCCTTCGCTGTAAAGGTCAACGGAGTCGCGATCGAACCCGGTGATAACGGAACTTACGTTATTACAGATATTTTAGAGAATAAAACCGTTACCGTGGAAGGAATTGCCGATTTTGCGGTACCCGAGATCACACTTTCTCTTGGGGAGTTGAGTTGGACTGAATTTACTGATAACACTACGTTTGAAACGTATTTCAGACAGACACAAAACGTAAGCATCTCGGCAAGTGATAGCGGAAGCGGACTTGGCTCGGTATATTACCTTGTTTCTGAAAGTGTCTTAACACTTGAAGATATCAAGGCATTGTCTCCCGATGCATGGAAGGCTTATACGGTATCCTTTGAAATATCACCGACTATGAATTGCATAATATATGCGATGGCTGTGGATGAGGACGGTAACGTTGCGTATTGCTCATCCGACGGAATCGTATTGAAAGACAGTATTTCGGTATCCGGAATCGAGGACGGCAAGAAATACGAGGGAGATCTTACCGTAACGGTTGATGACCCGCACCTTGATTATATTAAGGTAGACGGAGTTGCAGCCCAGCTGACTGACGGTAAGCTTACCGTCAAGGCTGACGGTAAGAGCCATAGGATAGAGATCGCCGACAAGGCAGGCAATGTGGCAGAGTACAACGTAACGTTCCTTTGCGTTGATCATATCGGAGGAACTGCAACCTGTACCGAAAAAGGCAAGTGTGAGATCTGCGGAGAAGAGTATCTCCCAATGACCGAGCATGATACCGAAATCCGCGGCGCAAAGGAAGCCACAATAGACGAGGAAGGCTATACGGGCGATACAGTTTGCAAGAACTGTGAAACCGTTATCAGCAAGGGTGAGAGCATACCGAAAGTTACAGATACGACACCTACGACACCGTCGAACAATAATGACGGCGATAAAAGTTCGGGCGGAATGGTCACAGTTATCGTTATCGTCTCTGTGGCAGCGGTCGCGCTTGGCGGCTTTGCGATATTCTGGTTTGTTATCAAAAAGAAAAAATGGAGCGATCTTATAGGCATATTCAAAAAATAATTAAACGAAAATAAACACTTAAGCGGTGAGCAGAAATGCTCACCGCTTTTGCTAAAAATCGCGCCGGCATCTATTAAGGATGCACTAAAAAATCGCTCAAAGCGCCAAAAACCTTGATTTTATTGACTTTTTGAGGATGGCATCTATTTTACACAAAAAACTCCTCGGACTTGTTCCGAGGATATTTTTTACCTCTTCACTTTTTACCCTCCGCAGAGGAATTTTTTGGGAAGTAATAGGTAATAAGAATCTGCTTAACAGAACCTTGTTACTCGCTTTGCTCGTAATATATGAATAGTGAAAAGGTATCCGATGTAGCTTTTTGCCGAGGCAAAAAGCATTTTTATTTTAAGGTTGAAAAGGAATATACTTTATAGTATAATAAACCCATCGAAGTGAAAGGCGGTAATACAGATGGCGCGTTATAAAGCAATTAAGCCAGCCTTGGAAAACCCTAAAGAAATACAAGCGAAAAAGAACGCAAAAAGAAAATTCATTATACTTCGTGTTTTTTCTTGTATTTTTGTCGCTTTATTAATTTTGGGTATCATAATAGCCGGAACAAATTTTGATAACGATTTCATATTCGGATGGGGATACATTATAATGGGTGTCATTAGCCTTCTATCTATTGCATTTGTCATGTATACGGAAGCAAAAGAGTGGTACAAAAATTATATATATATTGGAAAGAGCGCGAAGTGTTTCCAAAGAGTTGTATAGATGAAGAAAAGCTGAGAAATGACCTCGTGGAACATCGTTTTGTAATGATTTTAATTGGTATTATTTATCTTGGACTCACTGTATATATGTTTGTTTTAGGATTTCGCGCATTGTTGGATATTAGATGATGTTATCCAAGAATAATCTCACTTACGGCAGAGATTCACATCTATGTGGACTGAACTTGAAACTTTCCTAAACTCCTGAAAGTCCTTGATTTTTTGTTGACTTTGTATAGGTAACGACTACAAAAAACTAATTTGTGTCAGCCCCTTCATTTTTATGTCTGTTTTTTAGTCGCGACCTCGCACGCCCCAAGGGGACCCCATAAAAATCTGTCAAGGTTTTTGGGGAACGGGTATACCGTACGAAGTACGCATACGTGAACCCCCAAAGCTACTGAAGAGCGCTTCAGGGAACCCCTAACCGTGTATGAGTTCACGCCTTCCCCAAGGGTCCTTAAAATTGCTTGCAATTTTAGGGTGTGGGTCAACACTCATTTCACTATCCCCTATTCTATTTACGCCAACGGTTTTTCAATTTCAAGTTGAAAAGCACATTGTTATATGATATAATTGGAATATGGGCGAAAGGATGGTAAAGCATTATGGACATGAAATATAATTATCTAAGATTTCCGGGCGGAAAAGCAAAAGCGATAACCTTAAGCTATGACGATGGAAGCAAGGACGATGTAAGATTCGTTGAAACTATAAACAAATACGGTTTGAAATGCACATTTAATTTGGTGGGCAAGGACATTAAGGAAGAAAGGCAATTAAGTAACGATTTTATACGTGAAAATATGCTTGCCAAGGGGCATGAGGTTGCTAATCACGGTTACTATCACAGGGCGCAAAACAGAGTGCGCTCCCTTGAGGGAATACGTGACGTTATTGACTGTCGTATTGCGCTTGAAAAGGAATTTGGAATTATTATTCGCGGTATGGCTTACCCTGACTGCGCACTGCTACCGGATGTTGAGCCTAATACATACAAAAGAATTCAAGAATATTTAGGTGAGCTTGGGATTGTTTACGCCAGAAATTGCACAGGGGACAACGATAGGTTCAATTTGCCTGACAATTGGCTTAATTGGCTTCCAAGCGCGCACCACAACAATCCTCAAATTATGGAATACATTGACAAGTTTTTGAAAATTGATGTTTCCTCTCAATATATAGCAAGCCGCACTCCAAAGCTGTTTTATATGTGGGGACACAGCTTTGAGTTTGAGGGAAGGCAGAATTGGGACCATTTAGAAAAGCTTTGTCAGCGACTTGGCGGGCATGAGGATGTGTGGTATGCCACAAATATTGAAATTTACGATTATGTACAGGCATACAACTCCTTACAGTACAGTGCAGACGGGACTATTGTGTATAACCCTACGCTGTTTACTGTTTGGTTTGATATAGACAGAACATTATACTGCATTAAGCCGGGAGAAACAATTAATTTGGTGTAAGAGGTGATTTTATGAAGGCTGTAATTGCCATAGATTCTTACAAGGGTAGCTTGTCCTCTATTGAGGCAGGAAGGGCTACGGAAATTGGAATAAAAAAAGTTTTTCCCGATGCCGAAACAATTGTTTTACCAATTGCAGACGGTGGTGAAGGAACTGTTGATGCTCTTTGCGGTGGGCTGAACGGAGTTAAAAGAAGTGTTACCGTTACAGGACCTCTTGGGGAGTGTGTAACTGCTGAATACGGTATTATTCAAGATAATACAGCTATTATTGAAATGTCCTCGGCTGCCGGAATTACACTAATAGATTCAAGTAAAAGAAATCCTTTATTGACTACTACATACGGTGTTGGTGAAATTATTAAGGATGCTATTGACAACGGGTGCAGAAGCTTTATTATAGGAATAGGCGGAAGCGCTACTAATGACGGTGGAATAGGAATGCTACAGGCCTTGGGCTTTTCTATGCTTGATGAGGGTGGCAAGGATGTGCCGCGGGGCGCTATTGGCTTAAGTGCGCTTTCAATAATTGATGCAAGCACAGCCTTAGATGAGCTTAAGGAATGTACCTTTAAGGTTGCTTGTGATGTTACCAATCCATTATGCGGAGAAAACGGTGCAAGTGCTGTTTTCGGTCCGCAAAAGGGTGCTACACCTCAAATGGTTACGCAGCTTGACTGTTGGCTTAGTGAATATGCCTCTCTTACCGACAAGTGCTTAGGTAGCGCTGACAAGGACGCACCCGGTGTGGGCGCTGCGGGCGGCTTAGGCTTTGCTCTTCGCTACTATCTTAAGGCAGAGCTTGTTCGCGGCATAGAGCTTATACTTGACGAAATTAAATTAGAGGAATATGTAAAGGATGCTGACATAGTAATTACAGGCGAGGGTCGCTTAGACTCTCAAACCGCTATGGGAAAGGCGCCCAACGGTGTTGCGGGGATTGCAAAAAAATGGAATGTGCCTGTTATTGCAATTGGCGGAAGTGTTTTAGATGACCCAACCACAAGTGAGGGCTGCCTTATTGATGCTTGCTTTTCCATAATGAAAAAGCCCTGCTCCTTAGAGGAAGCAATGGACGTAAAAAACGCATCCGAAAATTTAACCTATACAGCTACACAAATTTTCAAATTGATTAAACAACTCAGGAGACAAAAAAATGAACCGTAAAAGCTCCGTTAGCATTATGGATTCTAAGCCTGCTGTGTTATTCGTTGCTATTGCCAGCATATTGCTTGGAATATTTTTCATTATTTCTCAAAGCGATAATAAGCCCATTGAACGCACTCAGGCTGTTTCATATTTCGGTGAATTTGAGGAATATGAGGTTTCTCGCAATTATCGAGGAATACATTTTAAGGACGGCTCTGTATATGAGGTTTACCCGCATACGGAAGCACAGGAATTTCAAAACACAATGAAAGCTCTTCCCAAGGGAACGGTTCTTTATATTTTGATAAATCCAAACAACGATTATGTAATAGAAATAAAAACCGATACCGAAGAGCTATTGAATTTTGACCTATCACAAAAGCAGCTTGATTCATATGACAACGGATATATAGGCATTGGAATTTTTGCGTGCTTTGCAGGTGTTTTTTTAATTGTATATGTTATAGCGTCCTCTTGCTATCATAAAAAAGAAAAGGAAAAGCACAGTGCCAAGCAGCATAAACGAGTGAAGGGACAAGACGACTTTAGCATAAGACGGGCAGATACCTCAATTAAAAGCAGGGTTCTTTTGGAAGCGAATGTTAAAGGGTATAAAATATGCTACCGTCGCGTAAAGAGTGTTAACGAGCTTGTTGTTAACGGATTGGTTTACGACGAGAAAAAAGGCATATTAGAATTTACGCACAAGCTTTGCGCGACAATCGACGGACACAAAATTGAGGCAGGCTACAACGATAATGGCTTTAGTTATATTTTATTCGACGAAAAGCTAATCAGCCAAAAAACGCGCTTAATTTGATATATTAAAAACCAACCACATTAATGCCTTTTACGGTAAAGGGGGTTGGTTTTCTTTTGATATAAATTCCTTGTTGACGCAGGTCAAAAGAAATGCTATAATTAAATTAAGGCAAAAGCCAAATTATATTGGAGGTAGCACGATGAACAACGCATCTAAAACTGCTAACGAAATTGCTTCGGCTTGGACAATTTTAGTTGAGACCTCTGAAATCGCATCACACTCAGGGGAGGGTGGCTACGGTAGCTCCGAAACAAAGAGCAAGTATTATCCCGCCACGCCTGAGCAGGTTATTTTTGAAAATGACAAGGCCATTGGCTTTCGTGCCTTTGACCACGATTTTCTCTTTTCCTCTTGGGAAAAGCCTTACCATCAAAATATTGATTCTTGGTATGATGACGAAATGGATTACCGAGTTTTTTCTGACACTTATTTAATTCCGTTGGTTTATGACACAGATGATCTCTGTGCTAATGCAGAGGTGTTAGACCGGGTGTCCTATACTGTAAGACAAAATATCACCTCTGTTTTTATAAGAGGTAATGTAACCACTCTTGGTGATGAATGCTTTGAAAGATGTCCAAAGATAACGGATGTGGTTTTAGAAGAGGGTGTTACCTCGATTGGCAAGCGAGCATTTGCCGAGTGCTCTAACCTTATAAGTGTAGTATTGCCTGCCAGTCTTTCCGACATTGGCAAAAATGCCTTTGCTGCCTGTCCTTCCTTGAAAAGCATTACTGTTGCGGACGGCTCGCCGTATTATTACATAAAGAACGGGCATCTCTACGATCGTCGCACTCAGGAGTACGTTGTATATATTTAATATGCAGCTTTAAAGGTCTTGCAAAGAAAAGCCTTAATGAGCATGAACGAATAAAAAATAAGCATAAAACTGGACTGTCGCAAACAACTGACCGTAAAAGTCGGTTAAGAGCGACAGCCCACTTTTTTATAGGTACTGAATGGAAAGCTCGTCTATTCTTGCAAGGAGCTTTTTGTCCTGTATCAAATGGCGATATTTTTCAATGTATGCCTTTAGTGCTTTTTTATTAATTTCCTTTGGCTTTGCGCCAAGCTTGGACAAAAGATTGTCGGAAAATATTTTTTGATTACATTCACTTGGGATTTTAATTCCTGTGATTACGTTATCATCAAAGGACATAAGCGAGGTGCTCTCGTTAAAAAACCTATACTCTCGATCGCACAGCCATTTGCCTGCCTCGAGGTTTACAGGAAATGCCATATCTGTGCCGAAGATTATTCTATCTTGGTACTTTACAAAAAAGTCGTAAAAGTATTTTGGGTTAGCATTAAAATCAATGTACATTTCTCCGCCCGGGGTAATATCAACGGTCAAATTCGGATACGTGTCGAGCAATTTTGCTAATTTTTCAGGGTTTGGAGACAAGAAAAAGAAATGCGCAAGACACAAATTCAAGCGTGGGTGTCTTGATAAAACATTCTCTATTTGCTCATAGATTTCCTCATACCCGGGGTATGAGCTATCGCTGTAGCACCAGCCCTTTGCAAGATTTTCGGGTGTTGCCTTGGCTTCGTCCCAAAAGACGCTTGGGTCGGATGCGTGCATAAGGATATATGTTCCGTTCCCTTCGGCAATACGGAAAAGCTCCTCATAAAAGTCACTATCTAAGGAGTTACCTATACATCTGTATAGATTTGGCTTGCCCTCAAGCATTTTTATTCCGTCAAAGCCGATTTCCATAAGCTCATCGTGCTGTCTTGCAAGTGTCATTTCCGCCAGGTCTTCACTCTTAACAGGGTATGTGGGGTAAAGAATGCCACCGTAGGAATATGTATTTTTGTTTGCCAATTTATAAAAGGCGCAAATTATATTGTTGCCTACGTCCCTTTCCCTTCCCTTGCCTGCCGGTAGGGGCGCTAAAGCAATGTATTTAAGTCCGCACTCTTTTCTGTATTCCTCAAGACCATGAAGAAAATCTATATTCCTTTCCGTATCGTACCATCTGAATATATGAATGTGTCCGTCAAAGGGGTTTTTGATACCGTTAAATGGGATTTTTAAATAATCTGCCATAATTGCCTCTCTGCTATTTTTTCTGCTAAATCAAACGTATATTTTAATCTAAAATTTCCTTTGTCAGCTTGCTTGCCAAACCGTCAATAAGCTTAACAATTGTTTCGTATTCAAAAATTCTGCCTGTGTATTCAAGCTCGTTTTCTATAAAGTCAATTACCTCATCCTTCCAGTTTTTCTCTCTTCGTATATCAAAGCGCTCATTTCCCGTAAGCGGTAGAATTTTAGGCATTTTATAAACGTCCTCCAAATCCACAAGTCCGTCTTTTAAAATGAGGTGGTTCAGTTCTCCGTAGGCAGAATAAAAGACACGGGGTGACCAAAATTCCTTAGTTTGCCAGCTTAAGCCGTTTTTCTTGACTGTGATTTTGTCGTTGTCCTTATCAAATATAAACAGGTTAAAGGCATAGTCCTCAAAGAAATGATAATCAAAGTACAAATGGCAATATGAGCCAAGCTTAACAGGGTCATTCTTATCAAAAAGCTCCGTTTTTGCCGCATCCATATCAGGTAGCATATAGCTGTTGACGGAGCAGGGTATGCGATAATGGGATTTGGTTTTGTCCCCTGCCTCATCGGGCAAAATATTACCCGAAAGGAACTGAATTTTATCTATGTTAAGCTGGCTTTTTATTCCTTGGTATACCTTTGTCCCTAAGGCTAAGTGCATAAGCGTGCCCGGCATAATATTTCCCCCCTTGTCCTTAATCGAATTTTGTTTTATATCAAAGCAGGGTGACAATGTGCCACCCTGTGTGAATTATTTGCGTAAATCTGCAATGTCAAGAATAAGTCTTTCTGTCTTTTCCCAACCAAGGCAAGGGTCGGTAATTGACTGACCGTATACACAGCCGTCCGGCTTTTGGTTGCCGTCCTCAATATAGGACTCAATCATAAAGCCCTTTACAAGCTTCTTAACATCATCGTTGTGACGTGTAGAGTGAAGAACCTCTTTTGCAATTCTTACCTGCTCTGCCCATTTCTTACCTGAGTTTGCATGGTTTGTATCAACTATAACACCCGGGTTCACAAGATTTGTCTTTGCGTAGGTTTCGCATAAGTTCGTAAGGTCCTCATAGTGATAGTTAGGCAAGGACTGACCGTGCTTGTTTACATAGCCTCTTAAAATTGCGTGTGTAAGAGGGTTGCCCTGTGACTCAACCTCCCAGCCACGGTAAATAAAGGTATGGGAGTGCTGACCTGCTGTAATGGAGTTCATCATAACGGAAATGTCGCCGCTTGTTGGGTTTTTCATTCCTACAGGAATGTCAAGACCGCTGGCTGTTAAGCGATGCTCCTGGTTTTCAACAGAGCGCGCGCCAATTGCAACATAAGAAAGAATGTCATTTAAGTATCTGTAATTGTACGGATAGAGCATTTCGTCAGCACAGGTAAAGCCTGTTTCCTCAATAGCCTTCATATGTAGCTTTCTTATAGCTATTAAGCCCTTAAGCATATCAGGGCTTTCATTTGGGTCAGGCTGGTGGAGCATTCCCTTGTAGCCATCGCCTGTTGTTCTTGGCTTATTTGTGTAAATTCTTGGAATGATAATTACCTTATCCTTTACAACGTCCTGAACCTTTCTGAGTCTTGAAATATAGTCAAGAACCGCGTCCTCTCTGTCCGCTGAGCAAGGTCCTATTACCAAAACAAGCTTGTCACTTTCGCCTGTAAATACCTTAGCTATCTCCCTGTCGTTTGCTTCCTTTATTTTAGCCGACTCCTCCGATAAAGGATACATTTCCTTTATCTCCATTGGAATTGGTAGCTTTCTTTTGAAATTCATGTTCATTTTGATTTTTCTCCTTTGCTATTTTTTATCAAAAAACGTTCTACGCTTAGTAGATGTTCTCATAATTGATTTCATTTTTTCAGTATCTTCGTTTTCAATAGAGTCTTTAAGCTCCTTAAACTTTTCAATGAATAAGTCCATTTGGGACAAAAGCTCGTCCTTATTCATTAAAAACAGCTCGCTCCACATATCCTCGTTGATTTTTGCAATTCTTGTTAAATCTCTGAAGGAGTCACCTGTGTAGTCCACTAAGTCCTCAGATTCCTTACAGGTCATGAGCGATACCGCTATACAGTGGGTAAGCTGGGACAAAAAGCCTATCATTTCATCGTGCTTTTCGGGGCTTAGCTCTGCAATTGTCTTAAAGCCTAAAATTTTGCCAAGGCTCTTGCAAACCTCAATTCCCTCTCTTGTATTGTTTTCGGTAGGTGTTACAATGTAGTTTGCATTTCTGAAAATTGTTTTATCAGCATTTTGTACACCGTAAACCTCACGTCCTGCCATTGGGTGAGCGCCTACAAATTCAACATCCTTGCGTAAAAGCTCCTGTATTTTATATACAATGGAACCCTTAACACCTGTTACGTCTGTTAAAAGCGCGCCGGACTTAAAATACTCCTGATATTTTTCAAGCCACTCAATAAACACCTTTGGATAAAGGGCAAATACAATAACGTCAAACTGACTTATATATTCCTTGGTGACCTCTGTTGTTCCGTGAGCAATAATGCCCTTTTCCTTTGCATAATCAATTGAGGATTGGCTTCTTGTAACAGCCCCAACCTCATAGCCAAGGTCGGAAAGCGCCTGTGCATAGGAGCCTCCTATAAGACCGAGACCAACTATTAAAAATTTTACATCGTTAATTATTTTCATTTTACTACCTCCACCCTAATTCCCAATTTTGCCATAACCTCAAAGAAATCAGGATAGCTTTTTGAAACTGCCTCACAGCCGTCTATTTCGCCGCCAAATAAGGTAAGCGCAATGCTCAGCGCCATTACTATTCTGTGGTCGTTATGTCCGAAAAGCGTTTCATTTGGCGCGCAAGCTCCACTATGTACGGTTACGGAATTTTCTTGTACATCCAAGCAAACGCCAAGCTTATTAAGCTCCGTTTTCATAGCTTCTGTCCTGTCGCTTTCCTTTATCTTCAGCCTTTTTGTGCCTGTAAAGGTTGCTCCGTTTTTAAGTGCCGCAAGCGCAAACAAAACAGGGCCTAAATCAGGGCAATTTGAAATATCAAGGGTTGGTGTACCGCTACTTAAAAGCTTAAAGTACTCCTTGTAGATTTTATCTCCCTGAATAGAGCCTTCATTCAAGCCTAAAACATCCACGTCCCCGCCTAAAATATTAAAAGCATCCAAAAATGCGCTATTGGAATAATCTCCCTCAACACGCCTGTTTGAGCATATATATTTTTGGTTTCCCTTTATGAAGAATGAGCTTTGATTTTTTTGAATTTCAATACCGAAAAGCTTTAATGCCTCTATTGTTATATCAACATAAGATGCGCTTTCAAGCTTTGTGGTTATATTGATTGTGCTGTCACCGTCAAGCAGGGGCAGAGCAAACAAAAGCCCGCTTATAAACTGACTGCTTATATCGCCCCGAACATTAAAGACATCAGGCTTTAATGTGCCATTTAAGGTTATTTGATTTTTTTCTCTTGTAAAGGAAATGCCTTGTCTTTCAAATATTTCCTCGTAAACCTCAAGGCCGCGTGACATTAGCCTTTCACTGCCCGTAAGCACACACTCATCCCCTGTTAAAAGAGCAATGGGAATAAAAAATCTAAGAGTGCTTCCGCTTTCAAAGCAGTTTAAAATTCTTTTTTTGTTTTCCTTGTTAATTCCACCGTTTATAGACACCCTGTCCCCTGTTTTAGTATAGCTTGCTCCAAGAGCTCTTATACATCCAAGGGTGGCCTCCATATCCACGCTTTCGGAAACACCGTCTATTATACTGCTTCCGTTAGCTAAAGCGCCACAGATTAAAAGCCTGTGAGCATAACTTTTCGACGGCGGTGCAAAAGCCTTGCCTTCGGCTCGGCTTTTTTCTATTATCGCTTTCATTTTAATTGTTCCTTTAAATAATCCAAGGCTTGTAAATAGCCATTTATGCCTTGACCTGTAATTGTTTTTTCGGCATACATTCCAACATAGCTTATTTGCCTAAAGTCCTCTCGCTTTTCCACAGCGGACAGATGCACCTCAACTGTTTTTATTCCAACAGCCTTCAAGGCATCTAAAATTGCTACGCTTGTATGGGTATATGCGGCAGGATTAATTACAATACCGTCAATTTTATCGTAATACGCATTTTGAATAGCATCAACTAAAGCTCCCTCGTGATTTGATTGGAAGAAGCTTACGGTTATGCCTGCTTTTGATGCATAATCACCGATTATATTAAGCATATCGTTATATGTGGTTTTGCCGTAAATCTCAGGCTCTCTTATGCCTAAAAAATTTATGTTTGGACCGTTTATTACCAAAACCTTCATTTTTGCCATTCCTTAAATATTTCGTCTGCAACCTGCTCCACTGTACCGTTTCCGTCAATGGCTACATCACAGGACGATTTATAAATTGAATATCTTTCCTCGTATCTTTTCTTCATAGCCTCTTTATTGCTTGAAAGAGGTCTGTCATCTGTTGGACAAAGAAGCTCCAAATCACGGTCAATAAAATATACAAGTCCGTTTTGCTTCAGACGTCTTATGTTTTCGCTCCTTAAAATTACGCCGCCACCTGTGGCGATAATTTGGTTGTTTTGTGCGCTTACCTCACTGACAACAAGGCTTTCAACACGTCTAAATTCGTCCTCTCCGTGCTTTTCAAAATACTCGGGAATAGACATTCCTATTTTCTTAACGATTTCATCATCTGTATCAACAAAGGTCTTGCCTGTAATTTCACTCAAGCGCTTGCCTATTGTTGTTTTGCCGCTGCACGGCATACCAATAAGAACAATATTGTCCTTGCCAGAAAGCACGTTCTTATATACCTTATCGCAAACACTCTTATCAACCTTATGTGACATAAAATGCTCGTTTGCATATACAGCCTGCGCGCCAAGCATATAAAGTCCGCCCTGTGCGCTTATTCCAAGCTCCTGTGCCTTTAATACAAGATTTGTTCTTATGGGATTATATACTACGTCAAGCACTCCCTCTAATTTGGGGAATTTTTCCAAATTGAGAGGAATACCGTCGTTTTTGGGATACATGCCCACAGGTGAGGTATTAAAAATAATCTCACAATCTGTGTGGTATGCATACACCTCCTCGTAGGAAAAAGCGCCCTGTACTTCAATGTTGGAAACGTAAATAATTTCACGCGCTTCCATATCTCTTAGCACCTCAGTAGCGGTCTTTGATGTACCGCCCGTGCCAACTACAAGCACCTTTTTGCCCTTAATTTCAAGTCCTATTCGTTCAGCTAACGCCTTCATTCCCGAATAGTCCGTATTATATCCGTAAAGCTTGCCATCACGGTTGACAACCGTATTTACAGCACCTATTTTAAGGGCTGAGGGGTCAACGTAATCAAGCATTGGAATAACCTTTTCCTTATATGGAATTGTAACATTGATGCCAAGAAAATCTCTTTCCTTAATAAATGATTCGAGGTTATTTGGTTCAATTTCCTTAATTTCGTACTGATAGTCTCCTATCTGCGCGTGAATTTCCTTGGAGAAGCTATGCTTTAAATGCTCTCCTATTACACCGTATTTCATTTTATTCCCTTTAAAAAGACATCTGTACCATATCTTTGCGCAAGTAAATCGCATACTGTAAGTGCGCATATGCTATCAACAACAACGCAAATTCGTCTGATTATGGCGGGGTCATGTCTACCCTTTATTTCTATTTTTGTATTTTCCTTAGTCAAGAAGTTTACTGTGTCCTGCTCCAAAGATATGGAAGGAGTAGGCTTAACGGTGCATTTGAATATAATGGGCATTCCGTTTGTAATACCGCCGTTTATTCCACCGTTATTATTTGTTTCGGTAACAACCTGACCGTTTTCGTATCTGAATTTGTCATTAGCCTGACTGCCGAGGCAATTTGAAAATTCTGAGCCTATGCCAAACTCTACGCCCTTAATTCCGCCTATGGAGAAAAGCGCGTGGCTTAAAATGCTCTCAACAGAATCAAACCAAGGCTCGCCAACGCCTGCCGGCATACCCACTATGGCTGTTTCGATTTTTCCGCCTATGCTATCGTTTGCTTCTCTTGCCTTCAAAATGGCATTTGTGATTTTTTCCTCACTGCTATCATTTATAACAGGAAATTGCTTGCCTTGTAAAAGACTTATTTCCTTTTCTACTTCATTAAATGGGGTGTCAGTAGCATCCTTGCAGCTTAAAATATGTGTGCCTATACTAATACCAAGCCCTTTAAGCGCTGATATTGCAATAGCACCGCCTGCCACCAAGCCCGCAGTTACTCTGCCTGAAAAATGTCCGCCTCCGCGATAATCCTCATATCCGTGATATTTCATATAAGCGGTATAATCTGCGTGGGCAGGACGCGCAACACCGTAGTTATAGTCCTTGCTCTTTGTGTTTTCATTTGGAATTACAATAGCAATTGGTGTGCCTGTTGTTTTACCGTTAAAAACACCGCTTAATATCTGATAATTGTCATTTTCAACGCGAGGAGTGTCTGTTTTTCCGCTTGGACGCCTTTTTTTCAGCTGACTGCTTATAAGCTCTGTATCCACATCAATGCCCGGAGCAAGTCCGTCAATTATAACTCCTACCGCAGGACCGTGACTTTCTCCAAATACAGTTGTGCATACGCTTGTGCCGAATGTATTTTTCATTATAAAATTCCTCTGTTTATATAATCCTTCATTTCGGTAATTTCAATTTCTTTCATTTCAAAGGAGCCTATTTCATTAACAAAAATAACGGTTATAAGGCTTCCCTTTGCTTTTTTATCTCTTGTAATGTAGGAAATAAGCGTGTCTGCATCAGAATTAATTCCGGTGGGCAAGGAGTATTTTTTAAGTACCGCCTCAAGTCTGCCTCTTACATCTTCGCTACACATAGGGAGCATACCTATTGCAACGCATTCACCGTGTAATAAATTTCCTAATTTTTCATCACTTTCGACAGCATGGCCTATGGTATGTCCGAAATTAAGAACCTTTCTTAAGCCCTTTTCGGTTGGATCAATTTCAACCACGTGTCGTTTGATTTTCAAGGAAGCAACTATGATTTCATCAATGTCATTTTCCAAATCAGAGCTATTTTCAATTAATTCAAAAAGCTCCTTATCACAGGTTGCAGCCATCTTTATAGCCTCGCAAAGACCTGCATTAACCTGTCTTTTATCAAGAGTTTTTAATGTGTCAGAGTCAATTACAACCTTTTTAGGCTGATAAAACGCGCCGACAATATTTTTAACGCCCTCAAAATCTATTGCTACCTTACCGCCTATGGATGAATCCACTTGGGATAAAAGAGTGGTTGGAATGTTATAAAAATCAACACCCCTCATATATGATGCTGCCACAAAGCCGCCTAAATCTCCGCAAACTCCGCCGCCTACCGCTACAACACAGTCGGTACGGGTAAATCCGTATTTTACCATTTGGGAAAGAATCATTTTATAGCTGTCAAAGCTCTTACTGCCTTCCCCTTGCGCAACTGTTACAATATAGCCCTCCTTGCAGGCTGACAATACGCTCTTAGCATATTCACTTGGAACTCCGCTATCGGTAAGAATAAGCACCTTACGGTCAAGCTTCAAGTAAGAGCCTATTTTTTTAAGGGCTCCCCTTTCAATAACTATATCATAGCTTTTTTCACCGAGATTTAAGGGTAATATCATTTTGCACCTCGTAATTAATCTGAAATAAATGTACCCACAAGCTTAAGTCTGTCGCAGGTGGCGCTAAGCTCCCTTAGCATATCCTTTCCGTTTTGGGTATTTATGTTTCCGTCTGCTTCTACGTAGAAATAATAATTCCACAAAAGCTCCTTCATTGGACGGGAATGTAGGTTGCACATATTAAAGCGATGCGCACCTATAATATCAATGGTTTTTGCAAGAGCGCCTGCCTCGTTTCTTACTGTAAACATAAGAATAAAGCGCTCATTCATATTTCTGCTCCTTGTGTTAGGGCTGTTTTGGGCTCTCGAAAAGGCTACAAAGCGAGTTGTATTTGTTCTGCTTGCGTTAATACCGCTTGCCAAAATGTTTAAACCAAACAGCTCAGCGGTTTCCATAGATGCAATGGCACCTGTGTCCATTAATCCGTTTTCCTTAACGCTTTTTGCGCCAAGAGCTGTATTTTCACAGGTTACAGCCTCAAAGCCCATATTTTTTATGTAATCCTGGCATTGTGCAAGTGCCTGCGGATGGCTTATAACCCTTTTGATTTGAGATAGCTCAACGCCCTCATTAGCCATTAAAGAGTGAGTTATCGGTAAATTAATAACCTGATTTACATAAAGTGTTCCTGAAAACATTAAATCCATAACCGTTGAAACGTCGCCTGCGTAGCTGTTTTCAATAGGCAATACAGCAACATCGCTCTCTCCCTTTTCAACGGAACGGTAAGCGCTTTCAAAATCGGGATATGAAACAAGCTTAGCACCCGGAAACATTTTGCGCGCGGCAATATATGCATAAGCACCCTCTACTCCGCTGTACGCAACTCTTTGTCCCTCATTAAGCCTTGTTTGATAGGAACGGGAAATGCGCATGGTTTCCTTTATAAATTCGGTATAATATTCCTTATATACGGAATTTTCAACGAGGGAGCTGTTTTTGGCAATAACCTCTTTTTCCCTTTGCTCATCAAGAATAGACAAGCCATGCTCTCTTTTATATTTGGCAACAAGCTCGCACGCTTGCATACGTCTTTCAAAAAGCTGAGCCATTTGCGTGTCGACCTCGTTTATAATTTTTCTTGCCTGTTCAAGCTCGTTCATAGGAATACCCCTTATATTACTTATAATATTATATTATAACTTTACTATACTAAAAAGTCAAGTAATATTCATCATTTTTTGAAATTATACTGCTAAAATCATATTTTTTCGAATAATTAATCATTTTGCTTCTGATGCAACTAAAAAAGTGAAGGGACTTTCATCCCTTCACTCTTAATATTTATTTGTGAAATTAGAATATTTCGTACAATACTAAGCTTGCAGCTGCATCAGCAGTTACAACAACATTTGTAACGGACTCGTACTTGTAGAGGTCTACATATACAAGCGCTCCGGCTACTGTAAGTGTTACTTCACCGTCTGCTGTTGTGATAACTACTGTGTAGTTAGCTTCACTGTCGCTTGTAAGCTTAATTAAGCCCTTACCAATCTGAACATCACTCTTTGTAAATGCCACATTTGCTTCAAGTGCGTCCGGTGCGCTTGGTGCAACGAATGCGTTCCATTCAACGTTTACACCGCACTCACATGGATCCTTACCACAGCCTAAGCAAAGCTCGCCGTCGCCTGTGTCAACCTTAGTTGTAATGTTCTTGTATACTTCGCTACATACTGAGCACTTAATTACGTCAAACTCGTTTACGTCTTCAAGTGTATGAGCAGTTCTTGCTTGGTAATCCTTATTTTCTGTTGTTCCGCAGTTACCTGCTGAGCAACCGTATACTGTATAGCCCTCAGCTGAGCATGTTGGAGCTACGATTTCGCCAGGAACATCATATACGTGATTACCTGTTGCGCCAACCTTGTCCTTGTTTTCTGTTGTGCCGCATTCGCCGGCTGAGCAACCGTATACTGTATAACCCTCAGCTGCACATGTTGGAGCAACTGTTTCGCCTTTAACATCATAAACGTGTGCAAGCTTATTAACAATATCCTTGTTTTCTGTTGTGCCGCAGTTACCTGCTGAGCAGCTATATACTGTGTAACCATCTGCTAAGCAAGTTGGAGCTACTGTTTCGCCTTTAATATCATATACGTGTTCAAGCTTATTAACAATATCCTTGTTTTCTGTTGTGCCGCAGTTACCTGCTGAGCAGCTATATACTGTGTAGCCATCTGCTAAGCAAGTTGGAGCTACTGTTTCGCCATTAACATCATAAACGTGTTCAAACTTATTAACAATGTCCTTGTTTTCTGTTGTGCCACAGTTACCTGCTGAGCAACCATATACTGTGTAACCATCTGCTAAGCAAGTTGGGGCTACTGTTTCGCCCTTAACATCATAAACGTGTGCAAGCTTATCAACTGTTTCCTGAGCTACCAAAACCTCATTACATACTGAGCAATGCTTACCTTCTGTAAGGCCTGCCTCTGTACATGTTGGAGCTACTGCTGCATCAACTACTTCTGTATGACCTGTTGCGTCAACTGTTTCCTGCGCTACCAAAACCTCATTACATACTGAGCAATGCTTACCTTCTGTAAGACCTGCCTCTGTACATGTTGGAGCTACTGCTGCATCAACTACTTCTGTGTGGCCAAGTGCATTAACTGTTTCCTGTGCTACCAAAACCTCATCACATACTGAGCAATGCTTACCTTCTGTAAGACCCACCTCTGTACATGTTGGAGCTACTGCTGCATCAACAACTTCTGTATGACCAAGTGCTTCACCATCTGTTTCGCCGCAAACTGTACATGTCTTTGCTGCTGTACAGGTAGCATCTGCATATGTATGAGCAACCTTATCAATTTTGCTTGTCTTTTCGTAGCCACATACTGAGCAAGCCTCTACTAAAGTGCCGTCAGCAGTACAAGTAGCGTCTGTCTTTGACTTTTCAGCAAAGGTATGAGCTGCCTTGCTATCAACCTCGGAGCATTCCTCACCCTCTACCTCACATACGTGCCAGTGTTCTGTTTCATTGCTTTCCCAATCAGGCTTAAAGCTATGCTCATGTCCACAGGACGCAAGAGCAACCAAAAGCGCTAACAAGCAAAGTACTGACACGATTAAAGAAATTCTTTTTTTCATGTTTCACCTCGTATTTTTTGTACATTAATATGTACTTTTATGTGTTAATTCTATCATTTTTTGTTAAAAATATCAATACTTTTTAGGCAAATATATTCTTTTTGTTTATATTGCACAAAAAAAGCGGTTAAAAAGCTGAATATAAACGTTTTATTTTGGATGGGTGAGCATTTGTTTTGTTGACTTCAATGAGATAAGCTGCCAAAAGATCAAAAAAAGGAGAGCAAGCTTTACTTACTCTCCTTTAACTATACTGTATTACTCAACTATTTCATAGAAATATGCGTAACCGTTTGTTGATGCGGTAATTTCAACCTGACCAACCTCTGCATACTTGTAAAGGTCAACAAATGCAACACTGCCTGACTTTTCAATTGTAGCAAGTAATGTTCCGTCTACCTTGTCATAAACCTTAACTACGTATGTTGTTGATTCTTCACCGTTAAGAACGATCATACCGTTGCCTATTGCAAGAGGAATAGCTGTTGGCTCTTCAACAACCTCGCTCCAAATGGTTTCTGTCTTCTTAAATGCTTCGTTAGCCTTTAATTCTTCAGGATCCTTAGGTGAAACGTATCCGTTCCATTCAACAATAAGACCGCACTCACAAGGTGTTTTGCCACAGTTAAAGCAAAGGTCCTTGCTACCGGATGTTATCTCAGTTGTTACGTCTCTATACTGCATAGAGCAAACTGTACACACAATTCTGCCATCCTCAGTTACAGGGTTGAATATGTGGTCAATTCTTGGTGTTACGTCCTTATCCTGCTCGTTTGCATCGTCGCCGTAATATGTACCACACTCACCTGCTGCACAGCTATAGATATTATAGCCCTCAGCTGAGCATGTTGGCGCTATTGTTTCAAACAAGATTGAATAATCGTGCTTACCGTGTGCCTGTCCGTCGGCATCATCGTCATATGCGGAATAGTCATTTCCGCAAACGCTACAGTTATATACTGCATCTGCAACGCAGGTAGGTGCGCTTACAAGAGAACCGAACTGGTGCTTGATTTCCTCGGAAGGATCATCATACTTATCCTCAGTACATGCTTCACCGTTGCATACGTTAGAGCAAACATAATATGTCTTACCGCCTGTTGCGCAAGAAGGTGTAGCATCTACTGTCCAAGCGTGACCGAGCGCTTCACCGTATGTAAACTTCTTTTCCTCTGTACAGCTCAAATCGGAATTACACTTAAATACCTTATAAGCAGCATCTGTACAGGTAGCATCCATACCAACTATTAAATACTGGTCGTCCTCAACAAAGTTATGCTCAACTGTTGGGATAGACTCTGTATCCTCATCATTTGCAGCCTGCTCGCCGCATACGGTACATAAGTAAGCCTTAATACCTGTGTTTGTACAGGTTGGCTCTAACGCTACTACATAATCTGTGCCGGGAACAGCATTTGCGCCTTTGTTGTAAATATGTCCTGTTGCGTAATCGGTTGGTTTTCTGTCCTCACCGTCGCAGCCCTCTCTTGTACACTTGTAAAGCTCATATCCGTCTACTGTACATGTTGGAGCAACATTCTCTACAAACTGCGCAAAGTTATGCGACAAGGCTTCCATCTGGTCGTACTTGATTGTATCATAACCGGGTTCTTGTGCATACTCGTCACGTGTGATTGGGTCTTGGTTATATCCGCAATCCTTACATTCTCTTGCAAGATAACCCTCAACCTCACATTTACCCGGAACGAAGGTAATGCCTTTTTCTTCATCTGTTGCAATACCGCTTCTGTCATAGGTGTGACCTAAAGCAGGAATTGTGCTGGTAAAGTTTGGGGACCACTGTTCCTTTTCGCAAACAGTACATATCAGCATTTGTTTACCTTCTTCTGTACAAGACGGTTCCTTTGTTATTCTTGTGTCCAAAGTATCATTACTACAAGTGATGAGCTGTGGCTTTCCTGCTGTTTCGGTTGTAAAGGTACATCCCTCAACAGAGCAAGTACCAACTGTCTTACCGGCCTCTTTACAGGTTGGATCGATTTCTGTATAGCTCATCTTGTGGTTGCCATTCTTAGGAATAACATCAACCTTTTCTGTACCACATTCCTTGCAAGCAGAAATAATCTTTCCCTCAGCAACACAGGTTGCCTCAACTGTTGACTTAACCTCATACTCCTCGTGCTTACATTCGCCACATGATGCGAATACCAATACTAAAGCAGAGAGAATGAGTAATGCAATTAAAATTTTCTTTTTCATGATTTCCTCCCTGAAATCGAATTTTACAAAGTAATTATATAATATTTTCTCAAAACTGTCAATAGATTTGTTCATTTTTTGGTCAAATGCACAATTAAAAAATTGTTTTTTGTGCATTTTGCCTACCTTTATCAATAATAAGCAAAGTAAAAGATGCAGGCTTTATTCGCCTGCATCAATTTATCGGTTATTCCTGTGGCTCGTCTTCTGTATTTTCAGCATCCTCGTTATCGTCGGAGCTGTTTTCATCAGATTCGCCTTCGCTTTGTGACTCTGCTTCCTCTAATGCGGGCAATTCATTCTCCACAGCTTCATTTTGCTGTGTACCGTCCTCGTCATTATCGTCGCTTAAGCCAAGCTCTCTTTCCATACGCTTGCGCTCCTCTATCTGAGCCTGTATAGCGGCACGTCTTTCCGCCTCCGCCTTTTCAGCTCTGCGCTTGTTTTCTTCCTCGCTTCTGCGTTTTTTCTCTGTTACAAGCGCCTCAACCTCTTCCATTGTTACGCCGTCCTTCATAGCGCAAGCAAACTGCTCGTCGTCCATGATTTCGTGCTTCATTAAGAAGTCGGCAATAAAGTCAAGCTTATCCTTGTTTTCGGTAAGAATATTCATTGCAAGATTATAGGATTCATCAACAATTTTCTTGATTTCAGCATCAATTTTTGCAGCTGTTGCATCGGAATAGTCCGGAGTTGAGCCAAAATCTCTGCCTAAGAACACCTCGCTCTGCTGTGAGCCATAGCGAATAGTTCCAAGCTCATCGCTCATACCGTAAACCGTTACCATTTTACGCGCAACCTCTGTTGCTCTCTGAATATCGTTTGATGCGCCGCCTGTATAGTCGCCGAAAATAATTTGCTCTGCAACACGGCCGCCAAGCATCATAGCTATTCTTTCCTTCATTTCCTGCTTGGACTCGCTGTATTTGTCCTCGCTTGGCGGAGTTAAGGTATAGCCAAGAGCTCTTCCGCTTGGAATAATTGAAATTTGACGTACATTGTCCTGAGTTGGGAGAATGTGTGCGATTATTGCGTGACCTGCCTCGTGAATTGCGGTATTGCGCTTTTCCTTTTCGGTCATTCTGATCTTTTTCTGTGTACCTACGCAAACCTTTACCCAAGCGTCCTCGATTTCATCCATACCGATTAAGCTCTTTGAGCGTCTTGCAGCCAAAAGCGCCGCCTCGTTCAAAAGGTTGGCAAGGTCAGCACCAGTAAAGCCAACGGTTGTTTGGGCTACCTTGTGCATATCAACGGTTTCTTCAAAAGGCTTACCCTTTGCGTGAACCTTTAATATTTCTTCTCTGCCCTTAATGTCAGGCAAGCCGATTGTGATTTGTCTGTCAAAGCGGCCCGGTCTTAATAAGGCTGAGTCAAGAATGTCAGGACGGTTAGTTGCCGCCATTACTATAATTCCCGAATGTCCGTCAAAGCCATCCATTTCAACAAGAAGCTGGTTTAGTGTTTGCTCTCTTTCGTCGTGGCCACCGCCTAAGCCTGCGCCTCTCTGACGTCCTACTGCATCAATTTCATCAATAAATATAATTGCGGCGTGTGATTTCCTTGCATTACTGAACAAATCTCTTACTCTTGACGCGCCTACACCAACGTACATTTCCACAAAGTCAGAGCCTGACATTGAGAAGAACGGAACTCCTGCCTCTCCTGCTACTGCCTTTGCAAGCAAGGTTTTACCTGTACCGGGAGGGCCTACTAAAAGTACACCGTGAGGGATTTTTGCGCCTAAGCCTGTAAACTTTGAAGGGTTTTTAAGATATTCAACAACCTCCTCAAGCTCTGCCTTTTCCTCATCGGCTCCGGCAACATCGGCAAAGGTTACTCTTTCCCTGCTGTTTTCACCGTGTCTTGCCTTGGACTTGCCAAAGCTGCTCATCTTACCGCCATTTGCCTGACGGAAGGAGATTACCATAAACACAATGAACAAAACAACCATTATAATTAACGGTAGATTTGAAACATACCAAGGGGTTTCCTTTACCTCCTTGGACTCATAACGGTTTTCAAGATTGGATTTTATGCCCGCGCCCTCAAGTCTTTCTTGAATACTGCTGAGCATTGACGGCTCATAGCTGCTGTACGGAGAGCCGAAAAATTCATAATAATCACTGCTCGCAAGATTTGCAACTCTTAAATTTTCGTAAAGTACCTTATCGTTTTTGGTGTCATCGTCCCAATAATTGTTCCAATCCTCGACACTTAAAAAGAGAATTACAGAAAATTCATTTGGGTCCTTAATGTAACCGTAAACCTCGTTTTTCTCAAAGGCATCCACCATTTCACCGTAGGTATATTCCTTCATGCTTGGCGAAAAGTTGAAAACTGACACAATGACAGTTACAAGCAATATCGCAATAGCTATTAATATGACTATGGTGAGTATATTATTTTTCTTTTTCATTGCTACCTCCGTAGTTGTATACTCTTATATTTATATCGCCTTTTTTATCAAATGCCTTGTCCCTTGCCACAATGCCGGGAACCGCCAAAACGCCCAAATCATCACAGATAACAGGTAAAAGCGGGCGAAGGTGTGAGGGTATGTGCAAATCGGTAAATACCTTTTTTAACTTTTTGGTAATGCCCTTGCTTTTTACGCTGTCCCCCTGCTCCTTGCTTCTTGCGTAAAGCGTACCCTGTATTTGGCTTGAATTAAGTCTGACGCTTCCGATTTCGCAAAAGTCGCTGTTCAAAAGCTCCTCGTTAACTCCGATTGCAATATTTAATTCATCAATGTAGTTAATTCCCTTCTCAAGCTTTACATTAAAGGTCCTCGACTTCGTTTCATCGGTTTTAATGAAGGAGCAATAGCTGTGCTCGATTTTAAAGGTTATACCCTTTTCAAGATTAACCATTTTGCCTGTGCTCCATTTTTTGATTAGCTGAATACAGGACTTAACCGATTTATAGTCAAGATTTTCTCCCGACACGGTTTTTAAGACACGGACCAATATGGCCCCGTCAAGTGAGCAAGCCACGTCCTTTGGAATATTTCCGTTATTTATTAAGGAAGTAATTTTGTAAGCCTCCTTTAAGATATATTCCTCATCCTGTCTTAATATTTCACTTAGCCTTGCGCAAGAATCCAAAAAGCCTGCGTTAACCTCTAAAAGCTGAGGTATAACCTTATGTCTTATGTGATTTCTTGTATAATCGGTATCGTTATTGGTGGAATCCGTTACATACTCAATATTATTGACCGAGCAATACTCAATTATTTCATCTCTTGTGCAATTAATTAAGGGACGGTAAACCCTATCAATCGCAGGCTTAATGCCGCTTAAGCCGTTAATTCCGCTTCCTCTTACCAAATTAAATATAATCGTTTCGGCATTGTCGTTTGAGTTGTGGGCGGTTACAATACATTTATATTGAGGATTTTCGTTTAATATTTCCTTAAAAATCCTGTATCTTTCATCCCTTGCAGTTTCCTCGATGCCCTTTTTCCTTTCCTTGCTGAGAGTGGGAACGTCTACTTCAACGCACTTAAATTCAACACCGTATTTTTCGCAGGTGCGTCTGCAAAGCTCCTCATCTCTTTTAGCCTCGTCCCCTCTAATCATATGATTAATATGAACAGCTAAAAGACACTTGCATCTATCCTTCAAATAATGCAAAAGCGCACTTGAATCAGCACCGCCCGAGAATCCGATTACGGCGCCCTCAAAAGCATTTTCCATACCATAACGGTAAATTACTTCATCTATCTTCTTTTCCAAATGAATATTCCTCCACCGTCAAAGCATTTTAAATAATGATACAATAAAAATAATAAAATTTCAATAGTGTAATTTAAAAATCCTATTATTTTTCAGCAGTTGTTCTCATTTTCAACATAATTAAATGGAAAATATTGTTCCTTGAAGAATACTAATGAATGTTATACAATTATTGTGAGCAGTCAATTGTTAACCTGATGATAAGGCACGAAAGGAGAATTTATTTGGAATACAAGCAAAATTTGTTTTATGCAATTAAGCTTATGTACATATTGGTTATACTTGTAGAGAGTGCGGTTCTTAAAATGATAGTTGCCCCCGATGGCTTTTATGAGCAATACAATGTTTATGTAATTTTCCCTGTGTATATGGAGCATTTAATTTTATCAATTATTATTCTAAGCGGCGGAGCCTTGATTTTCCTGAAAAAAGTCTGATTTTTGTGCATTTTACACAAGAATAAATTTGACTTGGGTGAATATTTTCACCTTGAATGAATAAATCTTGTCAAGTGAAAAGTTGAAAATTTATTTTTTTCTACAACTTAATTTTTGACATTTGTGTAAAACGAGGGCGAGTTTTTCACGTTTTCCACGTATCAAAATGTGGAAAAGTTGAAAAATCCACTTTTCCGCCCTTGCAAAATCAAGAGTTTTGAACATTTTCGACGGAGTTTTCCACACGTTTGACCTTCTTTCCCACTTTTGCGTGTAAAAATCGTCATTATAGGCAATTGTATAATATGATTGTATATTCTATACAAATTTCGTTAGTTACCTAAATGTTTATTTTGCACAAAAAAATTTTAAAAATTCTACTTTTTGACCAAACGCTGAATATCGACTATTGCCTATAATGAATAAGAAATTCCAAAATATTCATCGTATTCATTTGACAAAATTCGTCATTAAAATACATCTGTTTTTTAATCACGGACTTTTTTGTTGACAGGTCACAAATTTAATGCTTCACAAGTCAGAATCCGCATTTTAAGTATGCCTTAAAATAGGGTGTAAAACAGTTAAAATTCAGGAAGCAGACGGAATTAAGCGTCTGCTTCCTATATTATATGAAAGAATAAGTTTACGATAAAGCAAAGCACAAGGCCTAAAAGCGTTGGTATAATTGCTGATAAGACTGTATATTTTACGCTTCCCGTTTCCTTTTTGACAGTTAACAGGGTTGTTAAGCAGGGCGAGTGAAAAAGTGTAAATATCAGTACGCACAGAGCTGTTACGGTATTCCACCCGTTTTGCGTTAAAATCTCGCCAATTAAATTCATATCCGTTATGTCCGTCATTGTAGATTTTGACGTATATGTCATTAACGCTATGGGAATTACAATTTCATTAGCCGGCAAGCCTAATATAAATGCAAGAATAATTATTCCGTCCATACCGAATACTCTTCCGAAGGGGTCGAGGAAATTTGATACGTGAATAAGAATCGAGCTATTTCCTATCATAATATTCGACATCAAGAATATTATCGCCCCTGCGGGCACTGCAACGCATAATGCTCTTAACAGGACAAATACGGTTCTGTCAAAAATGGAGCGTACCAAGGTTTTGGCGATTTTGGGCTTGCGATATGGCGGCAGCTCTAATATAAAGGTGCTTTTTTCTCCCTTTAACAGCTTTGATAAAATATAAGATATAAGAAGAGTAAAAGCCACAGCGCACACAAGAACCAAGGTAAGCAAAAGCGCCCCCTTTAAGCTTGATAATGCTCCTGACCCTGCGAAAAACAGTGTAAGTATCATTATAAGAGTGGGAAAGCGTCCGTTACAGGGGACTAAGCCGTTTGTAAGAATTGCTATTTTTCTCTCCTTTGGAGAATCAATAATTCTACATCCCGTAACGCCTACTGCGTTACAGCCAATTCCCATACACATAGTTAAAGCTTGCTTGCCGCAGCTTCCGCATTTGCAAAAGGGTCTGTCAAGATTGAATGCAATTCTTGGCAAATATCCCCAATCCTCCAAAAGGGTGAACAACGGAAAAAATATTGCCATAGGGGGAAGCATAACCGAAACTATCCAGCATACAACGCGAATAACTCCCAAGCAAACAAAATCACATATGAATTTCGGTATATTGGCAGACAGCATTAAGGTATGAAGCCATTTTTCACCCTGTGTAAATAATCTGCTCAAAAGCTCTGACGGGTAATTTGCAAGAGTTATGGTTATAAATAATAATAATGAAAGAAAAATTATCATTGTGGGAAAGGCAAGAAGCTTTCCTGTCAAAAGCTTGTCAATGCCTTCTCCTCTCTTTTTCCTTTCATTGCTTACCGACACAACAGCTTGGGAAATTTCCTGTGCTTTTTGCAGTCTTGATTGAATTTTTTCTTCATCCGTCAGCCCTCGGTTGTATGTGAATTTACAGCCACAGGGTCTTATGCTTTTAATGCTTTTCTTTATTTCGTCTATACCTTCTCCGTTTGATGCGCTACAGCCTATCACCGCTGTATCAAGCAGGCTTGATAGCTTTTTTAGGTCTATGCTTATTCCCTTTCTTTTCGCTTCGTCAAGCAGATTTACGCACACAAGAACGTTTTTATTAATTTCCAACACCTGCAAAAGCAAATTAAGATTTCTTTCAAGGGCGCAGGCATCGCATACAACTATTATGCTGCAATCGGGGTTTTGCAGAATATAGTCCCTTGTTACCTCCTCCTCAGCGCTTCTTGCCATTAGCGAGTATGTGCCAGGCAGGTCAATAACGGTATATTCCTCACCGTCATAGCTGAATTTTCCCTCCGCCACAGAAACGGTTTTGCCCGTCCAATTGCCTGTGTGCTGGTGCATTCCCGTCAAGGCATTGAAAACCGTGCTTTTGCCAACATTGGGGTTGCCAACTAAGGCTATTTTGTCCGTATTCATAATGGCTCAACCTCTATTTTTTCGGCGTCAATGCTTCTTATGGCTATAACGGTTTCCTTAGCTAAATACGACACAGGGTCCCCTAAAGGACTGCTTTTCAGTCTTTTGATTTTTGCGCCCTTATGTATTCCAAGGTCGTAAAATCTATACTTAAGCTCCGTCTCTGCCTTTACGTCTGTAATTATATATTCACAGTTTATTTGTGTGTTATTTAATGTAATCATATCATTTCCTCTTAATATAACTATATGAAATTAAACCAACAGTTGCCAATTGAAACCGATAGTTTATTGACATTTAGCATAAACAGTAGTATAATTAAATCAAACAAATAAAGGAGGAGCTTTTATGATAGGCTTTTTAATCGCATTGGTATTCATAATCGGTATTATAATTTGTGTTGCCATTGCAATAATTCAATCAAAAAAGGCAAGAAAACAAACCTTAGCCGGTAAAATTTGCTTGGGAATAGCGGGCGGACTTTTGCTGCTTACCATTTTAATTGCCCCAAGCTTCCATACAGTTGACACAGGTGAAATCGCCGTTGTTAAATATATGGGTGAGGCAAAGGCTGTAAGAGCTGCGGGCACGCACTTTGATTTTTGGATAACAAATACATATTCAAAGTATGATGCTAAGGTGCAAAATCTTGATATTGCAACC
>JAFTZI010000093.1 GCA_017461055.1 Clostridia bacterium
CAGAGCAAAAGGCAAGGGCAACCTATGACAATATTTTACGTCTTGTTGACGACCCTGACGTTTGCGATGCAATTAAATTCCTACGCGCAAGAGAAATTGTACACTATCAGCGCTTTGCCGATGCCCTTGGTATAGCGCAAGAAAATATGGACAGCAAAAATTTCTATGGCTACAACCCTGCCTTTGATAAGGTATCTAAGCGTTAATACAACCGACAAGCAGACACAACTGGCCCTGTGTCTGCTTTGTCTTAATAAAATTTTATATAACTGTATATTGACAAAGGCTTTGTTAAGTGCTAAAATAACTTAAAGTTATAACTTGGGAGGGTAAAATGAAAAAGGCGATAATTGTTCCAAATTACTTAAAGGCTGAAAGCATGGGCTTTTGCCGGGTAGCAAAGGAAATGCTTGAAAAAATCGGCTACGACGTTACGGTTTTGGCTGAAGACGATATTCCAAGCTCAAGTGCGGATTTTGCCCTTGTATTAGGTGGCGACGGCACTATTCTTCGCGCCAGCAAAAAGCTTTATAAGCTTGACATTCCTGTTTTTGGAATCAATTTTGGAAATATGGGCTATTTGACAGGTTGCAATCCCGATACAGCGGTTGAATGTATTAACAAGGTAGTTGCAGGCGAATATAAGCTTGAAAACCGATTGATGATAGAGGGCGAGGTTATACGAGACGGTAAGGTGATACACTCCTTTGTTGCCTTAAATGAAGCAACCCTGTTCCGTTCAACCTTGAATAAGGCATTTAAAACAGAGCTATACATAAACGGACTGAATACGCAAACCGTATCGGGTGACGGAGTTATTGTTGCAACGCCGACAGGCTCAACCTCATATAACTTGTCAGCAGGCGGACCTGTTTTAACACCCGAATCAAACAATATGGTAATAACACCCCTTTCCCCTATGCAGTTTTTACATACATCGATTGTAACGGGAGGAAATGATATAGTTGAGATAAGGGTTCAAATCAATTCCTTGACAGAAAACGCTTCTGTTTCCTTGGAAATAGATGCAGACAGCTCTATGGAAATTTATGACGGTGACGTATTAAGGATTAAAAAAGCAGAAAAAACAGCAAAAACAATAAAGGTAAATGATATAAGCTTTTATCAGATTTTAAGAAAAAAGCTATCAAAGGTAAATGAATAATGTATAAAATTTTAGAGAAGAGAGAGCTAAACCCAACAGTTGTTTTAATGGAGGTAGAAGCTCCTTTTGTGGCAAAAAAGGCGGAGCCTGGTCAGTTTATAATTTTGCGTACCGACGAAAACGGAGAAAGAATACCTCTTACAATTGCCGATTTTGACAGACAAAGAGGAAGTGTAACTATAATTTTTCAGATTGTAGGCGCAACAACCAAAAAGCTCTCAATGCTTGAAAAGGGAGACTATTTGCAGGACTTTGTAGGACCTCTTGGTAAGCAAACTCATACACAGGGTCTTAAAAAAGTTGCGGTTGTCGGCGGCGGAGTTGGCTGTGCAATTGCCTACCCTGTGGCTAAAAAGCTATATGAGCAGGGCTGTGAGGTGCACACAATTTGCGGCTTCAGAACTAAGGAGCTTGTTATATTGAAGGAAGAATTTGAGAAAGCCTCAAATAAGTATGTTTTAATGAGCGACGACGGAACGATAGGCGAAAAGGGCCTTGTAACAGATGCCTTGAAAAAGCTAATCGAGCAGGGCGAGAAATACGATGAGGTAATTACAATAGGACCTCTTGTTATGATGAAATTCGTTTGTGCTTTAACAAAAGAATACGGTATTAAGACCGTTGCATCAATGAATCCTGTAATGATAGACGGTACGGGAATGTGCGGTGGCTGTCGCTTAAGCGTAGGCGGAAAAACTGTTTTTGCCTGTGTTGACGGCCCCGAATTTGACGGACATTTAATAGATTTTGATGAAGCAATTGCAAGAAGCAATGCTTATGGCGAATTTGAACGCCATAAATATGAGGCAGCCTGCAATCTCTTTAAAAAGGAGGCAGAATAATATGCCTAATATGTCAATTAAGAAAAACGTAATGCCAACACAGGAGCCAAGCATAAGAAACCAAAATTTTGACGAGGTTGCACTTGGCTATACCGAGGAGCAAGCCATTGACGAAGCAAAAAGATGCTTGAATTGCAAGCACAAGCCTTGCGTTAGCGGTTGTCCCGTTAAAATTTATATCCCCGATTTTATTGCCAAGGTAGCAGAGGGAAGCTTTGAGGAGGCATATGAAATTATTGCAAGGTCCTCATCCCTGCCTGCTGTATGCGGCAGAGTTTGCCCACAGGAAAATCAGTGCGAGGGCAAGTGTGTAAGAGGCATAAAGGGAGAAAGCGTTGCAATCGGACGCTTGGAGCGCTTTGTTGCCGATTATCACAACAAAAATTGTACTGAAAAAGCAGAAGCACCTGCAAAAAACGGACACAGGGTGGCAGTTATTGGCTCAGGACCGTCAGGTCTTAGCTGTGCCTCCGACCTTGTTAAAAAGGGTTATGACGTAACTATTTTTGAAGCATTGCACACTGCGGGCGGAGTTTTAGTCTACGGTATTCCTGAGTTCAGACTTCCAAAAGCAATAGTTCATAAGGAAATAGAAGGACTAAAGGATTTGGGCGTTGAAATCAAAACAAATGTAGTAATAGGAAAAACCATTACCGTTGATGAGCTTTTAAACGAATATGGCTATGAAGCGATTTTCATTGGCTCAGGCGCAGGACTTCCCAAATTTATGGGTATCCCGGGCGAAAACCTTAAGGGCGTATTTTCAGCAAACGAATTTCTTACGAGAATAAATCTTATGAAGGCGTACAAGGAAGGTAGCGACACACCTGTTTTACACGCAAAGAGAGTAGCTGTTGTAGGTGGAGGTAATGTGGCTATGGATGCTGCGCGCTGCGCTAAGCGCTTGGACGCTGAGGTTTACATTGTGTATAGAAGAGGCATTGAGGAGCTTCCCGCAAGACGTGAAGAGGTTGAGCACGCGCAGGAGGAGGGCATTATATTTAAAACCCTTACTAACCCTGTTGAAATTCTTGCTTACAATAATCCAAATGACAAGCGTGACCCTAAAAATATGTCCGTTTGCGGTATGAAATGCGTTCAAATGGAGCTTGGCGACCCGGATGAAAGCGGCAGACGCAAGCCATTTGTTAAAAAGGACAGCGAATTTGTTTTGGACGTTGACTGCGTAATTATGTCCTTGGGTACATCTCCAAATCCGCTTATCAAATCTACCACAGATGGTCTTGAAACACAGAGCTGGGGTGGAATAATTGTAAATGAGGACGGACTTACCTCAAGGGTAGGCGTATATGCAGGAGGAGATGCTGTAACAGGCGCCGCAACCGTAATTCTTGCAATGGGAGCAGGCAAGGTAGCCGCAAACTCCATTGATGAATACTTAAAAACCAAATAGAAGAACGCTTACGCGACTTATGATTGCGTAAGCGTATTTTTTTCACTTGACAGTATATGTCATTTATGATAAAATAATATGGTAAAATAAATTAATAGGAGCTTAAAATGCGTAGTAAGATTTTTTATTTACTTGCGCTTGTTTTGGTTATGTGTTGCTTCTTTACGGCGGCTTGCACCACAGAGGAGCTTGACCACGAGCATAACTATACAGAGCGTACCTTCAACGCAACCTGCGTAAAGGATGGTAGACAGGAAAAAATATGTACGGAATGTGAGGACGTAATTCTTGTAGCTGTAATCCCTGCCAAGGGTCACAATCCAAGCGAATGGCAGGTTAAGACCTTGCCTACGTGTACAGTAAACAAAATAGAGGAAAAGGTTTGTATGGACTGTGGCGAAGCGGTTGAAACAAAGGTTCACGAGCTTGTTGGTCATAAGCCAAGTGATTGGCAGGTGCTAACAGATGCCAGCTGTTCGGAAAATCTTATAGAGGGCAAAATCTGTACTGTTTGTGCAGAGCTTGTTGAAAGAAGGGTTGGAGAAAAGCTTCTTCACGATTTTGTTGCTATGCCAATTACAGGAACCTGTGCGGTGGGTGCCCATATTTTGCACACCTGCAAGCTGTGCGGATATAGCGAAAGAACAGATTTTGAAAAGGTAACAGATTCACATACAGAGGGTGTTTGGATTGTAGAAATAGCGCCTTCCTGTACCTCGGACGGTGTAAAAAAGCAGATTTGCACAATATGCTCAACCACGCTTAACCGCGAGGCCATCACTATGGACCCTAACAACCATAGCTTTTTGGTAGAAACTCTACCTCCCGAGGCAGACGGTGTAGGCTATACAAAGCATATTTGTAAGGAATGCGGCTATGAAATTACAAACGCCTACGAAACCAATCTATTGCCATCACAAATTTATGAAATGATTGCCTCCGCAACAGTTAGAATAGAGTCTATCAATAAGGATGGCAAGCTGCAAAGCGTTGGCTCGGGCTTCTTTATCAGTGAAAATGGAGAAATCGTAACAAATTATCACGTAATAGCAGGCGCATACAATTTAAAGGTAAAGCTATATGGTGGAACAGAATATCCTGTTGCCACTGTCAAGGGCTACGATGTCGCTTCTGACTTAGCAATTTTAAAGGTTGATTTAACAGGAAATTCCTATCTTAAAATTTCAACAAGCAGTGTTAAAACCGGCGACCCTGTGTACGCATTAGGCAGTCCTTTGGGTATTGATGATGTGTTTACCGACGGTGTCGTTTCCAATCCGTCAAAGAGCTTTGACGGCGTTAAGCATATTGTATTTTCAGCGCCGGTAGCACCGGGTAACAGCGGAGGCCCGCTTGTTAACTCACAGGGCGAGGTTGTAGGAATAAATAATCAAATTGCAACAGACGGTCAGAATCTTAACTTTGCAATCGCCATAGAAGCCTTGAATAAGCTTGATACAACCAATGAAAAAACGGTATATGAAACATACCTTGAATGCTTAAGCATAAGCGGAGTGAATGCTCTTAAATATTACGTTATGCTTAACTATGATGAGCACACAATCGACGGAAAATACATTGTTAATTCGGAAATCAGCAAGGAAACAAGCACCGCATATGGAAGAGTCTTTCAGCTTATATACGATGAAGATGAAGGCTTATTGTACATAAGCGTAAACTGGGTGTCTGAAAATAAGCCGCTTTATTCAGCTGAGTTTATTCTCGACGGAATGAACGAGGAGTACAGCTTAAGATTTTATGACCATGCATGGTCACAGTATACTGCAAAGGGTAAGCTTTCAACCGCAACACAGGCAGTAAGCGATGATGGCGCTCTTGATGCAAGCGTATACAGCAAAATTCTAAGCTTTGACTTCATTAATTACGCAAATTCAGGCGCTAATGTCTTTACAAAGGACAAGTTTAAGGCTCTTTACGGAATGGCGTACATTCATATGCTTGACAGCTTTAATGCAGTTCTTTCGGAATCGGGTACAGAGCTTACCTTAGAGCACTTTAATCTCCAAGAATATGCGGTTAAGGAAGCAGAAGCTTCAAATGAAAATTAAATAAGAACTCGCGGATTAATATGCCGCGAGTTTTTTTGACTTAAGTTATGCTCTGTGATTGATTCGCTCGAAAAATAGGCAATTATTTTATATTATTTTATAAAAGATATTGAAATAATTTTTTTAAAATGTTATAATATGGTGAATATTATGGAGTAATGGGGTTATTTTATGAAAATCGGCATTTTAGGCTTTGGCTCAATGGGTAAAACCCACGCATATTGTGTTAAAAATCTGCCATTCTTTTTCGGCAGCGACCTTGATGTGCAAATTTTGGGCGTTTGCACTAAAAATATTGAAAATGCTAAAAATGCCTGCATGCGTTACGGTTTAGGCTTCTATACCGATAACGAGGACGACATAATCTATAATAGCGAAATTGATACCGTTGATATCTGTACTCCAAACATTTATCATTATGTAACCGCCAAAAAAGCAATTCTTGCAGGCAAGCACGTGTATTGCGAAAAGCCATTGACAGTAAGCTACGCGCAGGCAAAGGAGCTTGCAACGCTTGCTAAGGAAAAGGGTGTTAAGTGTCAAATGGTATTTAATAACCGTTTCCTTTCTCCAATACTTCGCGCAAAGGAAATTGTAAAAGAGGGCAGACTCGGCAGAATACTTTCGTTTTCCGTAAAATACCTTCATTCCTCTGCTCTTGACACTGTTAAAAAGGCAGGCTGGAAGCAGGACAAGGAAATTTGCGGCGGCGGAGTTTTGTTTGACTTAGGCTCTCACGCGATAGACCTTATTTATCATCTTTGCGGTGAGCTTAACAGCGTGTTTGGTAAAAGCCAAATTGCATACCCTGTGCGCACAGGCATAAACGGTGAAAAATGGCAAACAAATGCTGATGAAGCATTTTATATGATTGCCACACTGGAAAACGGTGCAGTTGGCACTGTTGAGGTAAGCAAGCTGACAACGGGAGCTAATGATGACCTTACCCTTGAAATTCACGGTGAGGGCGGAAGCATTAAATTTGATTTAATGAACCCCAATTTTTTGGAATACTATGATTGCAGCTCAATTGACAGCAGTTACGGAGGCAATCGCGGTTATACTAAAATCGAGTGTGTAAACAGATACCCAAGCCCTGCGGGAATTTTCCCAGGCATAAAAGCGCCTATCGGCTGGCTTCGCGGACACATCGGCAGCTATTACAGCTTTATTGACGCGGTTGAAAATCATAAGCCCACTTGCCCAAGCTTTGACGACGGAGCATATGTACAGCGTGTGCTTGAGTGCGCTTACCTTTCAAGCGAGCAGGGTAGGGAGATTAAAATTACAGAGGTGTAATTATGATAGTAATAGGCTTGTGCGGTACAAGCGGCTCCGGCAAGGGCTATATTTGTGATAAGTTCAGTCAGCACGGAGTTGCCTTTATTGATACCGATAAGGTGTACAGAGAGGATGTATTAACCGATAGCTTATGCGTAGGCGAGCTGACAGACTATTTCGGTCAGGGAATTTTAGTAAACGGTCAGGTAAGTAAAAAAATGCTTGCTACCGCTGTTTTTGAATCCCAAGGAGCGTCTGAAAAGCTTAAAAAGCTGAATAGCATTACCCACAAATACATCAAAATCAAAACAGATGAGCTTGTTTGCAAATATGAAGGGGAAGGCTTCAAGGCTGTCCTTATAGATGCCCCTGTTTTGTTTGAAAGCGGCTTTGATAAAATGTGTCAGGTCACCGTTTGCGTAACCGCACCGTATGAATTAAAGCTTAAAAGAATTATGGCAAGAGACGGCATAACCAAGGAAAAGGCAGTCGCACGCATAAATACTCAAATACAGGACGATGAATTAAGAAAAAGATGTACATATGAAATCGACAACACAGACGGAGTCGACCTTATAAGCCAAATTAAATTTATTTTGAAGGATTTGGGAATTGAGTAATAACCGTTTAAAAGTAATTATTTCACTTGTCATCATTGTGATATTCATTGGCTTGTGCCAAGTAGCAAACAAATATTTTCAGCGCACCGTATACCCACGTGACTTTAATGAGTATGTGGAGAAATATTCAAGTGAGTTTTCTGTGCCTGAATACGTTATATATTCTGTTATCAAGGTAGAAAGCGACTTTGATAAGGATGCAGAATCGGAAAAGGGCGCCTGTGGCTTAATGCAGCTAATGCCCGAAACGTATCAGTGGCTGACAGAGATAAAAAATGAAAAAGCAGGGGACATTCTTGACCCCGAGGAAAATATTAAGTATGGCACGTACTACTTAAGCATGCTGTACGAAAAGTACCAAAGCTGGACATACACCTTTTGCGCCTACAATGCAGGCACGGGTAATGTTGATAAATGGCTTAAGGAAGAACCGTTTGAAATACAGTTTTTGGAAACGAAATACTATGTTAATAAATTAGAGGTAGTGACAGACAAGTATTTAAGCCTGTACTACAGATAAGGAGCAATATATGAAGAAAACAGAATTACAGGAACTAAAGAAAAAGCTTTTCTACAAAAAGGAAAACGTTTTTGATGTTCGCACAAAAAAGGATGAAAAGAGCCTTGAAAAGTATTCAAAGGGCTATATGAGCTTCCTTGACAACGCAAAAACCGAGCGCGAGGCGGTTAAGGAAGGAATAAAAATGCTTGAAGCAAACGGATTTGTTGCATACAGCATTGGCGACAAGATTGAAAAGGGCGGAAAATACTACTATAACAACCGTGATAAGAGCCTGTTTGCATTTACAGCAGGAACAGAGAGTATTGAAAAGGGTGTAAGAATTTGCGCAGCGCACATTGACTCTCCCCGTCTTGACCTAAAGCAGCACCCAATGTTTGAAAACGAGGGCTTTGCATATTTAAAGACACACTACTACGGCGGAATCAGAAAGTATCAGTGGGTTACAATTCCTCTTGCTCTTCACGGTGTTGTAACAAAGCTTGACGGTACAAATGTTGAAATCACCATAGGTGAGGATGAAAACGATCCAATCTTCTGCATTACCGACCTTTTACCGCACCTTGCAAGAGAGCAGTCACAAAAGCCTCTTGGTACAGCTCACACAGGTGAGGGACTTAACCTTTTGATAGGCTCACAGCCAATTGACGGTGACATTGATGAAAAGGTTAAATTCAATATGCTCAAGATTTTGAATGATAAGTATGGTATTACAGAGAGCGACTTTGTAAGCGCTGAGCTTATTGCAACTCCTGCGGGCAAGGCAAGAGAGCTTGGTCTTGACCGTTCATTTATTGCAGCATACGGACACGACGACAGAGTTTGCGCATATCCCGCGCTTACATCAATTATTGAATGTAAGGACAGCGAGCATACAGTTATGTGTATTCTTGCTGACAAGGAGGAAATCGGCTCTGAGGGTGTTAGCGGTATGAAGTGTCGCTTAATCGTTGACTTGATTGAGGAAATTGCTAAGTGCTTAGGCGGAAATCCAAACGTAGTAAGAGCTAATTCTATGTGCTTGTCTGCTGACGTAAGCGCCGGCTATGACCCAATGTATCCTGAGGTGTTTGAAAAGAGAAACAGCGCAATCGTTAACTGCGGTGTTGTTATGAACAAGTATACAGGCGGCGGCGGAAAGAGCTCTACTAACGACGCAAGCGCAGAGTACGTTGGCTTTATAAGAAAATTATTTGACGAAAACGGAATTACTTGGCAAACAGCCGAGCTTGGTAAGATAGACGTTGGCGGTGGCGGAACTGTGGCTATGTACATAGCTAACCAGAACATTAATACCGTTGACTTAGGTGTGCCTGTTCTTTCAATGCACGCTCCCCTTGAGGTTATTGCAAAGAACGACCTATACGAAACACATAAGGCATTTGTTGCATTTTGCAAATAAGAGGTGAATAAAATGAGTGACATTATAAAGCAATTACACGATTTTGGTCTTGTACCCGTTATAAAAATTACAGACGTAAATAACGCCCTTCCTTTAGCTAAGGCTTTAGCGGACGGCGGCCTTAACTGTGCTGAAATTACCTTCAGAACAGCTTGCGCTAAGGAGGCTATTGCTAAAATCACAAAGGAAATGCCCGATATGCTTGTTGGCGCAGGAACAATTTTAACTCCCGAGCAGGCAGACGAGGCAATTGAGGCAGGCTCTAAGTTTATTGTAAGCCCAGGCTTTAACCCACGCGTTGTTAAGCACTGTATTGAAAGAGGAGTTCCTGTTCTTCCGGGCTGTGCAACTCCATCTGAGGTTGAGCAGGCTATTGAAATGGGCTTAAGCGCAGTTAAGTTCTTCCCTGCTGAGGCTGCGGGCGGTATTAATATGATTAAGTCTATGGCAGCGCCGTATCAGCAAATTATGTTTATGCCAACAGGCGGCATTAATGAGGACAATATGCTTGACTATCTGTCATTCGGCAAGATAATTGCTTGCGGCGGCAGCTTTATGGTTAAGGATGCCTTGATTGACGCAGGCAATTTTGAGGAAATCACTCGCCTTACAAGAAATGCAGTAATGAAAATGCTTGGCTTCAAGCTTGTTCACGTAGGCATTAACTGTGAGAGCAGCGATGAGGCTCAAAATGGCGCTAAGCTTATTTGCGCTATGTTCGGTCTTGACTGTAAGATTGGTAATTCATCTACCTTTGCAGGAAGCGAATTCGAGTTTATGCACTCAAAATATCTTGGCACACACGGACATATTGCAATTGCAACCAATTTCCCCGACAGAGCCAAGGCATACCTTGAGGGCATGGGAATTGAATTTAATGAGGAAACTGCAAAATACGACGCAAAGGGCAATTTGACAGTTATCTATCTTAAGGGTGAGGTTTGCGGCTTTGCAATTCATCTTGTAAAAAAGAAATAAGGATTAACAATGTTTAATAAATTAAGAGAAGCAGAGGAAAGATTTTCACAGCTTGAAAAAGAGCTTGCAAATCCCGAAACAGTCAGCAATCAACAGGAATTTACCAAGCTTATGAAGGAGTACAAAAATCTTACTCCTGTTATTGAAAAGTACCGTGAATACAAAAAGACACAATCCGATCTTGAAGGTGCGCGTGCGCTTATGGAGGAGGAAAGTGGCGAAATGTACGACCTTGCCCTTGAGGAATACAAGGAATGTAAGGACAGAATTGACGTAATTGAGGAGGAGCTTAAGTTTCTGCTCATACCAAAGGACCCTAATGATGATAAGAACGTAGTAGTTGAAATCAGAGCAGGTGCCGGCGGTGAGGAGGCTGCATTGTTTGCCTACGACCTTTACAGAATGTATTCTATGTACGCGCAGGCAAACGGCTTTAAATTTGAGCTTACAGGAGCTAACGAAACAGGCTTAAAGGGCTTTAAAGAGGTTACCTTTATGATATCGGGAGAGGGAGCTTATTCACGCTTCAAATTTGAAAGCGGTGTTCACAGAGTTCAAAGAGTTCCCGAAACCGAGGCGCAGGGCAGAGTACAAACATCAACAGCAACCGTTGCGGTTTTACCTGAGGCAGAGGATGTTGAGGTAGAGCTTAATATGGGTGATGTAGTTGTTGAAACCTGTAAATCAAGCGGTGCAGGCGGTCAGCACGTCAATAAAACAGAGAGCGCCATTCGTTTAATTCACAAGCCAACAGGAATTGTTGTTGAGTGTCAGGATGAACGCAGTCAGTTTAAAAACAAGGACAAGGCATTCAAAATTTTAAGAACAAAGCTTTACGACATTAAGGTTCGTGAGCAAAATGATAAAATAGCATCAGAGAGAAAAAGTCAGGTAGGCACAGGCGATAGAAGTGAGAAAATAAGAACCTACAACTATCAGCAAAGTCGCGTAACCGACCATAGAATAGGCTATACAATCTATTCTCTTGAAGCATTTTTAAACGGTGACATTGGAGAAATGCTTGATAAGCTTGCAACAGCTGATGCAGCCGAAAAATTAAAGGGTGGAATTTAAGTAAAGGAAAAAAAGATGGTAACAGAGGTTTTAGAGGTAGATAAGGACAGGAACGAAGCATTAAATAAGGCAGCCCTGCTTTTAAATAAGGGTGAGCTTGTTGCAATCCCTACGGAAACGGTGTACGGCTTGGGAGCGAATGCCTATGATAAGGACGCCTGTCTTAGTATATTCAAGGCAAAGGGCAGACCGAGTGACAATCCCTTAATTGTCCACATAGCCGAGCCTCAGGATGCCGAAAAAATCGCCTTTACCAACGACCTTTACTATAAATTAGCGCAAAGCTTTATGCCGGGACCTCTGACGGTAATTTTACCTAAAAAAGATATTATTCCAAGTGAGGTCACAGCAGGGCTTGACAGCGTTGCTATACGTTGCCCCATACACCCTGTGGCAAATGCGCTGATAAGAATAAGCGGCATACCTATTGCAGCGCCGAGTGCAAACAGCTCAGGTAAGCCAAGCCCCACAACAGCACAGCACGTTTATGACGATATGAACGGTAAAATCCCGCTTATTTTAGACGGTGGCGAGTGTGATGTGGGTGTTGAATCAACGGTTGTCAAAATTACAGAAAATGAAATTGTATTGCTCCGTCCGGGCGCTGTAACTGTGGAAATGCTTAAGGAAATTTGTCCTAATGTAAGCGTTGCAGGAGCAGTCAAGGAGGAATTACAGGCAGGACAAGTCCCCTTGTCCCCGGGTATGAAGTATAAGCATTATGCCCCACAGGCAAATCTTTACTTAATAGATGACCGTTACATAAATTTTGTTGAATTCACAAGCCAAAAGCAGAAAACCGAAAATTGTGCAATTATGTGCTACAATGAGGAAATAGAGCTTTTAGAAAACAAAAACCTTTTACCTGTGGGTAACAAGGACGATATAAAAAAGCAGACACAAAGGCTTTTTATTATATTAAGAGAGGCGGATAAATTGGGAGTAGAAACAATTTATGCGCACCTTCCAAGCGATGAAGGTGAGTCCCTGGCAATCTATAACAGAATGATACGTGCATGTGCGCATCGTGTATTAGGAGGTATAAATGGCAAAGGCGAATAAAAAGCAAATAAGAAAAGAAACCTACGTTGAAAGTGAGCCTATATATCAGCCAATTACGGAAACCATAGAGTCAAACTATATGCCTTACGCAGTCAGCGTAATGGTATCTCGTGCAATTCCCGAAATTGACGGATTTAAGCCCTCACACAGAAAGCTCCTTTATACAATGTATAAAATGGGCTTGATGACAGGGCATAGAACCAAGAGCGCTAACATAGTGGGCGAAACTATGAAGCTGAACCCTCACGGTGATATGGCAATCTATGAAACAATGGTACGTCTAACACGAGGTAATGCGTCCCTGCTTCACCCGTTTGTTGACTCAAAGGGAAGCTTTGGTAAGCAATACAGTCGTGATATGGCTTTTGCCGCTTCCAGATATACAGAAGCAAAATTAGACCCGTTCTGCGCTGAAATATTCGGTGGCATTGACAAAAATGCAGTAGAAATGGTGGACAACTACGACAGTACTATGAAGGAGCCAAGGCTCTTGCCAACATCCTTCCCTAATGTTCTTGTGTCCCCTAACTTAGGTATTGCGGTAGGTCTTGCATCATCAATATGCTCCTTTAATTTAGGAGAGGTGTGCGATGCAACAATTGCAATTTTACGCTCACCCAGAATAGATACCGAAAAGCTTCTTGACATAGTATTAGCCCCCGACTTTCCGGGTGGCGGATCCGTTGTTTACGACCGTGAGCAAATGAAAAAGGTTTACGAAACAGGAAAAGGACCGGTAAAGCTGCGCGCTAAATACGTATATGATGAAAGCGCAAACTGTATTGAGGTAATTGAAATTCCTTATTCCACATCAATTGAAGCTATTAAGAAGGACATTCTTGATTTAGTAAAGGAGGGTAAGGTAAAGGAAATCTCCGAGGTAAGAGACGAAATTGACAAGGATGGCTTTAAGCTTGCCATTGACTTGAAAAAAGGCTCTGATTACGACCAGGTAATGCAAAAGCTTTATAAGTTTACACCTCTTGAGGATAACTTTGCCTGCAACTTCAACGTGCTAATCGACGGAGTGCCGAAGCAGCTTGGCATTAAGGAAATCTTAGTTGAGTGGATTAGATTCAGAACAGGATGCTTAAAGCGTGAATTTTCCTTCGACCTTGATAAAAAGAAGGCAAAGCGCCACCTTTTAAGAGGAATGAGAAAAATTCTCCTTGACATAGACAAGGCAATTAAAATTGTAAGAGAAACAGAAAACGACTGCGACGTTGTTCCAAACCTTATGGTTGGCTTTGACTTGGACAAAGACCAGGCAGAATATATTGCAGAAATCAAATTGCGTCATTTGAACAGAGAGTACATAGCTCACAGAATCGAGGAAATCAAGTCCTTGGATGAGGAAATTGCCGAGCTTACCGACCTTTTGTATGATGAAATCAAAATGAAGCAGTATATCATAAAGCAATTAACTGCCATTAAGAAAAAATACGGTCAGCCAAGAAAAACCGACATTATAGAGGCAACAGAAATAACAACCTTTGATAAGGAATTGTTAATTGAGGATTACCAGGCAAATCTATTCTTTACAAGAGATGGTTACCTTAAGAAAATTTCACAGCAATCCTTACGCGGAAACGCAGAGCAAAAGCTCAAGGAGGATGATGAAATTATTCTTGAGCGCGAGGTTAGCAATAAGGACGAGCTTATATTCTTTACCGATAAGGCTCAGCTTTACTTTGCAAAAATGTCCGACTTTGAATTGACAAAGGCATCTGACATGGGTATATACGTACCGAAGAAGCTTAACTTCGACCCTGATGAAAGAGTAGTTGCAATGCGCATTAACCCTGTATTTACCGAGGAAAACAGAGTAATATTCTTCTATGAAAACGGTAAGGCAGTAAGAATCCCTATGGATCAATATGCCACACAGGGTAACAGGAAAAAGCTTAAAAAGGCATATTCCGATGTATCCCCGCTTGTTAGTGTTATGTTTGAGGAAAGCGATGATTATATTATGCTTATTAACTCAGAATATAAGGCAATTTTAATAAGACCGTCGCTAATTCCGATTAAGACAACAAGAACCTCACAGGGAACAATTGTGTTTGCAATGAACCTTAAGAAAAATCAAAAAATAACCCAAGTAATAAAAGATTATGAAGCAAAATATCCTGAGGCAAACTCTCATTACAGAAAGCTAAAAATTCCTGCAACGGGAGTTCTGATGCACGAAAAGGATATACGAGCTAAACAGATAAAGATAAAGTAAAAGGAGGGCAATAACAATGGCAAATGAAAACAAGAACGAAAAGAAGCAGAAAACACCAAAGAGCAAAATTGCAGCAAGAGTAATAGTAATCATCCTTGCAATACTTATGGTAGCAAGCTCAGTAGGCTTAATCGTGTCCGGCTGTCAAGAGGCAGTACACGAGCACCAAGAAGAGCAGGACCACTAATATATCAGCATAGAAAAATCGCATCTGAATTTTGGGTTGATTCAGATGCGATTTTTTGTAAACATAAAATTGTATGGGTCGACAGACAAGGCGGGCACAAGGTTGCCTTGCAATGAAATCGAGGCTCGCCTCGGTGAAATCTGCTTATGCGAATGTGATTAGTAACAAATGCGTATTTTAAGGCTACTTTGTAAAGGTGCCTCTTGTGGGTATGCCTTGCGCGGAGCTGTCAGCTTAGCTGACTGAGGGATTGTGGCAAGTCAATACAACGCTCGACCTTACGGCAAGCTTATCAAAGATCCATTAGCTACGCTCAGGATGACAAAAGGAAGTGCGTACAATCGAAATTATACTGTCATTCTGAGCAAGGCGAAGAATCTGCTTTGACTTGGGTCAAGGCTGATTGGTGTGTGCTTAAAACCCAATTTATAGGAGTCGACAGGCAAGCAGACACAAGGTCAGCTTGCAAAGAAATCGAGGCTATGCCTCGGTGAAATTCGACCAAGGTCGAGTGAAATGTTGCTAAAGCAACGTGAAATATTTAATTTCACAAATTCGCCCTTGGAGAATTAATTTCATTGTCTAAGACAGAAAAAACGTAGCCCACAATGTGTAAACACCGTAGGAAAGGGTGTCAGGGTCTTCCTCGGAGGTAATAACCTCGTAGCCCATTTCCTTTTTGCTCCACGACTCAATACGTTCATCTGTAATTCCGTAAATTTCTTTAAGGCGGGATGAAAGCTCAGTGTTTCTCATAATTTCAAACGCCACCATATGCCCTAATTCGTGAAATAAAACCTCAATCAAGCGTTCAAAATCATCAAGAACCGCCTCGCGAATTAAAATTTTGTAATCCCACAGAGCTAAGCCGTCCACCACCATTCCGTCAATGGTCAAATCTGGGTCGAATTCCAATTGAACCTCGGGAATCTGCAACACTGGACAGACCGCATTAATAAGATTTACACAGCGGCTTTTTCTTTCAAAAAGCGTAGCATCCTGCCAAGGACAATCTCCTAATTTTGTCAAATAATACTCTGCTAACAGCGCGCATTTCATTTCAATTGATTTGTATTCGCTTTCATCATAGGCTTTATATGATAGAATTCTTTCACAAATTGGCAAGTTGCAAACATCATATATAGCCCCCTTATCGTTTTGCAACACAGCGCCCTTCCATAAGCTAAGCGCCTGTGGCAAAAACAAATCACCGCAACAGTTAAAGTACGTGCGAGCAAGCTCACACATTGACCAAGCATCGCCTTGATTTGCCCCGCGGCTCAAAAGCATAATTTCAGCAGATAATTGATGCCCAAGCCCATCCTCGTCCTGCATAGTCCTTGCTATCACCCAATTATCTCTACCGTTACCCTCGTCGTGAAGCACCCTTTTCAAAAAAGGAATATGGGATTTTTTAAAAACTTTTTTCATATGTATTCTCCAAAATTTTGGGCTGATTTAGATTAGATTTTTGTTTACAGGTAAGTACAAAAGACTATTTTATAGCTTGACGATAATTATCGTAATATGAAATGTCTACCTTTAAATTATCTTTTATATAATTTTCTATTTCTTTACTGTATGTAATAATGTTTTTAAAGTCCTGCCTAACAATAATAATTGGGTTATCTCTGAATTTTCTTTTTAATGCTTCAGGTGATGGTATAAGTATTATAGTAACATCCGATAAATTTATATTAAAATCTCGTCCATGCCCATTTATTAAGATAATTTGATTATCGTTAAATTCAACAAAGCTCTTTTTTAATAAGCAGCTCATTAAACAGAAAATGGGTGGAATGAAAAGTGCATAAGTAATCAATTCAATTAAATCCACATCTTTTGTTATGAAAAAAACAATAAGCAATATGGCAATTAACACAAGCCCACCTATCGCAATCCACCTAAACAATTTTTCATCCTTAACATTTCTGCGGAATCTCATTTTTCTCCTCAAAGCGTTTTTAATTACTTTTAATAGTATATCACATTTTAATAAACAAATCAAGACAGCGCCTTGTATATTGAAAAGTTGTTCGTATCTTAGGTATGCTTTTGCTCTGATGTTCCGTTGACACAGTAGGAAACCTATGGTATAATAAAAAAAGGCAGGTGAAAATATGAAATTCAATGGGAAAAACGGTGGCATGGCAATAGCTGTGCGTAATCATATTATGTTGTTTAGGTCATTTGTAATTTCTTTATTTATCTTTATTGTTCCAACCGTCATTTTTATCTGCAACAGGAATCCGTATTTTTGGGTTTTCTTGATAATGCCCCTGTTCTTTTTAGTAGTATCTTTAGTAGTTTGTTTCGGCGTTAAATACGATGATGAGATATTTTTAGCCAAAGAAATAAAAGATCATATATTCGAAATCAAAAATAACTGTATTTTCAAGGACGGAAAAGAAATCAAGTTGATCCAATCTGTGAAAATATATCGTTACAAGGGCTTTCTGTATATGGAAACGTCTCATTCTATGTTTATTGTTAAGGACACTGATTTTGTGATAGGAACAAGAAAAGAATTTCTAACGTGGGCAAAGAGTTGTCGAATAAAGGTGTTGTGTGGATATTGACATAGAATGGTGCCATCGTTAGCATGCAAAACGGTACTGGCTCTCAGCCTGCGGGCTTCAGTCAGTCGTGGTTCTGACCATTCCCCGAATGGTCACTTAGGTGCAACTCCACTTCAAGTCCCGTTTTAAACCCCTTACCAAACAAAAAGGACACCATACGGTGTCCTTTTTGTTTGGTGCGAGAAACGGGACTTGAACCCGTACGAACAAATCACACGCCCCTCAAACGTGCGCGTCTGCCAATTCCGCCACTCTCGCATATATTTATGTAGGTCTTGCAACCTTGCTTGACTATTATACTAAAATGAAATCGTTTTGTCAATACCTTTTTTGAATTTTTTTAAGAAATTTTTCTTTTTTTAATCAGTACTTAAAAAGGTTGTGCTTGTAAAGGGTCTATAAAGCAAAAACCGCTCTTGAATTTAAAGAGCGGTTTATGTAAGCTTTAAAATTAGTCAGCAAGAACTGAAATCTTGTTGCTTGTAATTTCTGTAACAAGGTCAACAATCCAAGCAATAAAGTTACCAACACCGGTAACAAGAACAAGGATACCAACAACAAGTGTTACAACGTTCTTTGTTTCCAAGAATCTGATGATACGGTAGATACCACCGATAACAGCGCCAAGCAAAAGCTGAAGAAGAACCTTAACAATCTTTGGAAGCGCCTCGTAAGAAGCTGTAAGTGAATTATTAGCCATTGAACTACCCTCCTATATTATTATTAAAGCATTAACTTTAACGACTTCATTATATCATATCATAGATGAAATAGCAAGAGATTTTTTAATAAATGATTAATTTTTTGCGTGGCAAAAATAAAATTAAAGTACTGCACAAAAAAACTTGCATATTTATTATAAATATGATAAAATATATTAGATTATATTATAAAGGATTTACTATAATAACCGTATATGATAACTACAAGTAGTTTTGTAAGCGAAAGTGAGCTTTTGTTGCAGGAAAAGTATAAAAGTGAAATTCGCAAAAAAATAAAGGATAAAGGCTTAAGCGCATTTGTTTTCACTCTTGGCTGTCAGCAAAATGAGGCTGACAGTGAAAGAATAAGAGGCGCGCTTAAAGAGGTGGGCTATAAGATAACCGAAAATGAAGAAGAGGCGGACTTGCTTATTGTCAACACCTGCGCAATAAGAGAGCACGCCGAGCGTAGAGCTCTGTCCGTTATCGGTAGATTTAAGCATTACAAGGCAAAAAATCCCGATATAATTATCGGTGTGTGTGGCTGTATGACTGCACAACAGCACCGCGCGGAGCAAATAAAGCATTCATACCATTATGTTGATTTTACCTTTGGTACAAGCATGCTTTATCGCTTGCCAGAGTTTATAAACAATGCCTTGAATAAAGGAAAGCGCTGCTTTCTGTTAGATAGCGAAAAGCCTGAAATTGCCGAAGGAATTGAAATTCAAAGAGAAAGCAATTATAAGGCTTGGGTCAGCATTATGTATGGCTGTAATAACTTCTGTACATATTGCATAGTGCCATATGTTCGCGGACGTGAGCGCAGCCGAAATATGAAGGACGTTCTTTGCGAAATAGAGGACTTAGCCAAAAAGGGCTACAAGGACATTACCCTCTTGGGTCAAAACGTAAATTCCTACGGTAAAGATTTAGAGGGCGCACCCACCATTGCAGATTTGCTGAATGAAGTCGGCAAAATAGAGGGCGATTTTATGATTCATTTAATGACATCACACCCAAAGGATGCTTCAAGTGAAATGATAGAGGCTCTTTCCAAAAATCCACACTCAACTAATCATTTTCATCTGCCGCTTCAAAGCGGCTCAGACGCGATTTTGAAGAAAATGAACAGACATTACGATAAAAAGCGTTACCTTTCAATAGTTGATGAATTAAGAGCTAAAAATAAGGACATTACCCTTACAACCGATATAATTGTGGGATTTCCCGGCGAAACCGAGGAGGACTTTAATCAAACCGTAGAAATTATAAAAAAGGTACGCTTTGATTCTATCTTTTCATTTATCTACTCCCCAAGAAAGGGCACGCCTGCCTATGAAATGGAGCAAGTGCCTGAGGAAATAAAGCACCAAAGATATGACTATTTATGTCAGGTTCAAAACGAAATTGCCAATGAAATTAACCAAACCTACGTTGGCAAGATAATACGGGTTTTAGTCGACGGAAAAAGCAAAAACAACGAAAATGTATATACATCACGCACAGAGGGAAACAAAATCGTCCATTTTGAGTGTGACACGGACTATACAGGCAAGTTTATTAATGTTAAAATCACACGGGCAGACACATTTGCTCTGTACGGTGAAAAAATATAGTATAAAGCAAAGGAGAAAAAAGCTATGGAAATTATGGAATTAGCTGCACAGCTTGGTCAGGCTATAAAGGCTGACGAAAGAATTACAAAAATGAACGAGGCAAGAGAGGCTTACGAAAAGGATGAGGACATCCAAAAGCTTATGCTTGAGTACAACACTCAGCAAATCGCGCTTGCAGAGGAATACAAAAAGTCCCCTGTTGACGAAAACATTGTTAATGCAATCGAAAACAGACTTAACGAGATTGTAACAGCAGTTACATCAAACCCTGTATTTGCTCAGGTTAACGAGGCTCAAGAGGCTGTTAACAAGCTTATGAACGAGGTAAATGCTGAAATCGAATTCCAAATCACAGGTCAGCGTCCTTGCGCGCATGATTGCAGCTCCTGTGGCAGTGATTGCGGACATCACCACCACTAATTTAAAATGGCTCTGTCACCTCACCTGACTGATTTTTAGCGGTAAATTACTGCGAAATGCTTCGTGTTATTGCTCAGTTACAGACGCTAAAGAGTATGCGCCTTCGCAAAGCACTTGCCTTTCTTGTAATTTCCTCGCTAAATCACAAATATGTTAATCAGTCATTCTCTGTGACACATCCTTTAAAACAAAGAGAGGAGAAAACAGTATGACATCTATGATGCTACAATATCTCGAGATAAAGGAACAATATAAAGATTTTATACTGTTTTACCGTCTCGGAGATTTTTATGAAATGTTTTTCCAGGATGCTGTAACTGCTTCAAGAGAGTTAGAGCTAACCCTGACAGGCAGAGATTGCGGTGAAAAGGAAAGAGCGCCTATGTGCGGTGTTCCTTTTCATAGCGTTGAGCCTTACATAGGCAAGCTTATATCTAAGGGCTATAAGGTTGCAATCTGCGAGCAGGTAGAGGACCCGGCAACAGCCAAGGGTATTGTTAAGCGCGAGGTCGTAAGAGAAATTACACCGGGCACCGTTGTTGAAAGCTCCTTGCTCAGTGAAAACAGAAACAATTATTTATGCTCCCTGTACTTTGATAAAGACGTGGTGGGCATTTCCTTTGCAGATATTTCCACAGGTGAAATATGTGCAACAAGCTTTGAAAATGACACAACCAAGGTTTTAAACGAGCTTGGTACCTATGCGCCAAAGGAAATTATAACAAACCTTAGTAAGTCAGAGGGCGCATTTCTTTCAGAATTTGCAAAGGAGCGCTTAGGAGCGCTTTGCGAATTTGAAATGAATAGTTACTTTAACTATTCAGATTCCACCCAAAGAGTAATGACACAATTTGGCAAGGCGTTTTTAGATGCTCATTCAGAGGATGAATGTGTAATAAGCGCAGTAGGCGCAATTCTTGAATATATAGTAAAGACACAAAAAATAGATATTTCCTACATTAATAATATTGACGTATATGCACAGGGTCAGTTCTTGGAAATGGACCTAAACACAAGACGCAACTTAGAGCTTTGCGAAAATATGCGTACAAAGGAAAAAAGAGGAAGTCTTTACTGGGTTCTTGACAAAACCAAAACCTCAATGGGCGCAAGAATGTTAAGGAATTACGTGGAGCATCCACTCCTTGACGTTAAAAAAATCAATGCAAGACAAGGGGCAATAGCTACCCTTTACGATAATCTTGTATTAAGGGAAGAATTAAGCGAGCAGCTAAAAAGCGTTTTAGACCTGGAAAGGCTGATGACAAAGGTAGTTTACGGAACAGCCAACGGAAAGGATATGCGCGCTATATGGTCAACGCTTAAGGTTATTCCGGAGGTTAAAAATCTCTTGTTTACCGTTGGCACACAGGAGCTTAACCACATAAGAGACAATCTCGACACACTCGAGGACATTTGTACCCTTATTGACAGTATGATAGTAGATTTACCGCCATTTTCCATAAGAGAGGGCGGCTTTATCAAGGACGGCTTTAACGAAAATGTTGATAGCCTTCGTTCTATTATGACAGACGGTAAGGGCTGGATTTCGAAAATAGAAGAGGACGAAAGAGAAAAAACAGGCATTAAAACCTTAAAAATCGGCTATAACCGTGTGTTTGGCTACTATATTGAGGTTACAAAATCCTTAATTTCTCAAGTTCCGGAAAGATATATAAGAAAGCAAACGCTTTCAAATTGCGAAAGATACATAACCGAAGAATTAAAGAATATGGAGTCAAGTGTTTTGGGAGCAAGCGAAAAGCTCTGCGCCTTGGAATATGATTTATTCTGCGAGTTAAGAGAAAAGGTAAGCGACAATCTTAAGCGCATACAAAGAAGCGCAAATATGCTTGCTCGACTTGATGTCTATATTTCCTTAGCAGAGGTAGCGGTTAAAAACAACTACGTCTGTCCTGAGGTAGATTATAGCGACGTTTTGGAAATAAAGGACGGTCGCCACCCTGTTGTTGAGCAATTTGTTAAGGACAGCTATTTTGTCCCCAACGATACATATTTAAACACAACAACCGATAAAATGGCGCTTATCACAGGACCGAATATGGCTGGTAAATCCACCTATATGCGTCAAAGCGCCCTGATTGTGCTAATGGCGCAAATAGGTTCATTTGTCCCTGCAAAGAGCGCAAGAATAGGTGTTGTGGACAAGCTGTTTACACGTGTTGGCGCATCTGACGACTTAGCCTCAGGCCAGTCAACCTTTATGCTTGAAATGGCAGAGGTTGCCTATATTTTATCTAACGCAACCAAAAAGAGCTTCATAATATACGATGAAATAGGCAGAGGCACATCAACCTTTGACGGTATGAGCATTGCAAGAGCAATTGCAGAATACACAGCAGGCAAAAAAATAGGTGCAAAGTCAATGTTTGCAACCCATTATCACGAGCTAACCACCTTAGAAGAGGAAATTAAGGGCATCGTTAACTACAATATTGCCGCAAAAAAGCGCGGTGAGGACATAATATTCCTCCGTAAAATTGTAAAGGGCCCCACAGACGATAGCTACGGTATTGAGGTAGCAAGGCTTGCAGGCGTGCCAAACGAGGTAGTTAAGCGCGCAAGAGCAATTTTGGGTCAAATGATAGAAAACGGATTTGTTGAAGCGCCTGTAAAGAAAGCAGCCGTATCTCAGGATATGAATGTAACAATGTCCTTTGAGGATATGAGCATTTATGAGGCTGCGGACAAAATTAAAAAGGTAGATATAAATACACTAACTCCAATCGAGGCAATGAACTTTATCTACGAATTAAAGAAAATGATTAACTAAACCAAAAATACTTAAGGAGAGGGGAAGAAAATGGGAAAAATTAATGTTCTTGGCTTTGATGTAGCAAACCTAATAGCTGCTGGCGAGGTTGTCGATCGCCCTTCCTCTGTCGTTAAGGAGCTTTTGGAAAATGCTATTGACGCAGGAGCAACAAAAATAACCGTTGAAATTAAAAATGGCGGCAGCTCCTTTATAAGAATATCAGACGATGGCTGCGGAATGGAGCACGAGGATTTACCAACTGCCATTTTGCGTCACGCAACAAGTAAAATTAAAAACGCAGACGATTTAAATGAAATAATGACCCTCGGCTTTCGCGGAGAGGCATTAGCCGCTATTTCCTCGGTTTCCAAGGTGAGAATTATGTCAAGGCAAAGAGGTAGCGAAATGGGCTCCTTGCTTGAAGCACACGGCGGTGAAATTCAAAGCCATATTAAATCGGGCTGCACAGAGGGAACAACCGTAATTGTTGAGGACATATTCTATAACGTCCCCGCAAGAAAGAAATTCCTAAAGTCCGACAGGGCAGAAACCTCGGCGGTCAGCGCAGTTGTTGAAAAGGTTGCCCTATCACGCCCCGACATTTCCTTCAGATACATAACCGACGGTGGCTTAAAGTATTTAACCCAAGGTGACGGTAATCTGCAAAACGCAGTTTATGCGGTTTTGGGCAGGGACGTGGCTAAAAAAACCGTAAAGGTTATGCGTCAGGATGGTGGAATTAAGGTACAAGGCTACATCTCCACACCCGAATATGCAAGCGCGTACAGAACACAGGAAAACTTTTATATAAACTCAAGATTTGTAAAAAGTAAAACCGCACAGGCGGCAATTGAGCAGGCATATGCATCATACATTCCAAGCGGCAAATTTCCTTTTTGCGTGCTTAATATTATAATTGACCCATCAAGCGTTGATGTAAATGTTCACCCTGCAAAATTAGAGGTTAAATTCTCAAACGAAAAGCTTGTATTCGATGCAGTTTATTATGCGGTAAGAACCGCCCTTGACGGTGGCATACAAAGACCTACCCTATACGACGAGCCGGACAATATTGTTAGCGGCAAGGGCAAGGAGCTTCTTCAAGCTCCGTTCCCAGTAACCGATAGGTCTGAAAAAACACCAAAGGCAGAAAAAATAGTTTTTGATACAAACAGTAATTTTGGTATTTTAAGACAGGATAATACCATTAATTATTCTGATTTACAGCCACAGAAAAGCAATGCTCCCGTATCAAGACCGTCAAATGACTATGCTGACGAGGAAGCCTTTTCATTAAGCTTCCCGAAAAAGCAGGAGCAAAAGGCAGAGCCAATTAGGGTTGAAAATCACAACGAAAACCCAAAAATACTCGGGGACGTGTCTGATTTTGACGAAAAAACCGACGAAAAAGACGGTACAACCTCGCCAAATGATAAAATTGTACCCGACTATAAAATAATAGGTGAGGCATTTAACTCATATGTAATTTTGGAAATGGGCGATTTGATGTATCTTATTGATAAGCACGCGGCCCACGAAAGAATTATATTTGAGGATTTAAAGAAAAAGCTTAGCCTAAAAGCCCCATCATCTCAAGTTCTTATGCTGCCCGTTGTAGCTCATTTGAATAACGAGGAGCTGATAGCCTTGCATCAGTACGGAGATGAAATCAAAAAAACAGGCTTTTCCTATGATATAGACGAAAAAGCTGTTTATTTGCACGAAATTCCGTCTGAGATTGAGGTAAGCGGCGCGCAGGATGCCTTCAGCGCTCTTGTATCAAGGCTGGCGGCAAAAGAGGGCTATGGCGAATTAACAAGATATGAGCATTTTGAAAAGGCTCTTTACCAAGCCTCCTGCAAGGCTGCAATCAAGGCGGGAAGAGTTTATGACCATGCCCATATTAAGTGGATTTGCGACAGGGTATTAACCCTTGACAATATAAAATACTGTCCTCACGGACGTCCAATAGCCTTTGAAATTACAAAGCACTTTTTGGAAAAGCAGTTTGAAAGGATAAAATAAATGTTTAAGGTTTTAAAAAAGGATGGCAGAGCCAGACGCGGAGTTATGGAAACCGTACACGGTACAATACAAACTCCCGTGTTTATGAATGTTGGCACCTGCGCCGCAATTAAGGGTGGAATTTCCACCACCGACCTGAAGGAGCTAAAGTGCCAGGTGGAGCTGTCTAATACATATCACTTGCATATTCGCCCGGGAGATAAGCTGATTCATGATCTTGGCGGAATACATAAGTTTTTCAATTGGGACAAGCCTGTTTTGACCGATAGCGGTGGATTTCAGGTGTTCTCCTTGGCTCAGCTGAGAAAAATCAAGGAGGAGGGTGTATATTTTGCATCCCACATTGACGGTAAGCGTATATTTATGGGCCCTGAGGAGTCAATGCAAATTCAGTCAAATTTAGCTTCAACCATTGCTATGGCATTTGATGAATGTATTGAAAACCCCGCGCCCTACGAATACACAAAGCAGTCCTGCGACAGAACTGTCCGTTGGCTTGTTCGCTGTAAGAACGAAATGGCAAGGCTTAACTCCTTACCCGAAACAATAAACAAAAATCAGCTTTTATTCGGCATTAACCAAGGAAGCGTTTATGAGGATTTGCGCATAGAGCATATGAAGCAGATAGCAGAGCTTGACTTGGATGGTTACGCAATAGGCGGACTTGCAGTTGGTGAGGCAACTGAGGATATGTATCGCATAATTGACGTAGTTGAACCGTACATGCCTGAAGATAAGCCAAGATACCTAATGGGAGTTGGTACACCCTGCAACATTTTAGAGGCAGTACACAGAGGAGTTGACTTCTTTGACTGCGTAATGCCGAGCCGTAACGCAAGACACGGAAATTTATTTACCTGGCACGGTAAAATGAATATAATGAACGAAAAGTATATGCGCGACTCCCGTCCCATTGACGAGGGCTGCTCCTGTCCTGCCTGTCGCGATTACTCACGGGCTTATATAAGACATCTTTTGAAGGCAAAGGAAGCGCTTGGTATGCGTCTTTGCGTGCTTCATAATCTTTATTTTTATAATGAGCTTATGGAGAAAATCAGAGAGGCAATGGATGGAGATTACTTTGAAAGCTTCTACCAAAAGTACAGAAGCATTTTAGGCGAAAGAAACCCGGATTAACTAAGCAAGAAAGGAAAAAATGCGACACAGTGTCGCTAAAACGATTATGAACAACAACATAATGCTTTACCCGCAGGGAAAAACCAAGGCACTCACCTTCAGCTTTGATGACGGTGAAAAGGAAGACATTCGCCTGTGCGAGCTGTTCAATAAATATGGCTTAAAGGGCACATTTAATTTGAACAGTGGTCTGATGAAAGAGGAGCCGGATGAAAAAAGCACCAAGGTAGCTCTTTCACAAATCCCCCGGGTTTATAAAGGACACGAGGTTGCGGTACATACAGCGCACCACCCATTCCTTGAAAAAATGACAACTACTGAAATCGCAGTTGAAATTCTTGACGACAGACGTACCCTTGAAAAATATACAGGCTATGTAGTGCGCGGTATGGCATACCCCTTTGGCACATATAACGATGATGTTATAAGAGTAGCAAAGGATTTGGGAATAAAATATTCTCGCGGTGTTCATTCTCACCATGGCTTTGGCGTGCCGACAAAGTGGCTTGAAATGCCCGCTACCTGTCACCAGGCTGACGAAAAGATTTTTGATATTGCAAAAACCTTTACAGAGGAGCAAGCAATAAAGGATTGGAGAAGCACAATGGGCTGGCTCTTCTACATTTGGGGCCACTCATACGAATACAGAACAGAGGAAGACTGGGCAAGAATGGAAAAGCTTTGCGCAATGCTTTCTAACCGTGACGACGTTTGGTACGCAACCAATATTGAAATTTACGACTATGTTGAAGCATACAGAAGCCTTTGCTATTCTGTCGACCTTCAAAGCGTATACAACCCAAGCTCCAAGGACATTTGGCTAATTCACGAGGGCAAAACCGTAATGATACCATCAAATACAGGTGTTAAATTTTAATAAAAACAGGAAGAATTTTTACCGAATTCTTCCTTTTTATGTTGAAATATCAAGTCATATTGCGGCTAAATTGTTGGTAACTACCTCTTTACAAACTAACAAATATATGTTATAATACAATAAGTCCTAACATTAAGCGTTTTGCTGCGTGAAAGGATGCGCTACATTAGTATAAAATATGGCATTTTTGTGCCATTTTAGAATTTATGATGCCGCATCCGTTTTGGATGTGGCTTTTAATTTCTTGGAGGTAATTATATGGAAACACGTGTTGCGGTAATGAGCATAATTGTAGAGGATGCAGAGGCAGTTGAGCAAATCAATGCCATTTTGCACGAAAGCAGTGAGTATATAATAGGAAGAATGGGCATACCCTATCGTAAAAGAAGCATAAGCATTATTAGTATAGCATTAGATGCCCCACAAAATACTATTGCCGCACTGTCAGGCAAAATAGGAGGCTTAAACGGAGTCAGCGTAAAAACCGCTTACTCTCAGGTTTTATCAAATGAATAAAGAAATACAGGAAATTATTGAACGCTTGCACCAAAATCATTCTCTTGAGCTGACGGAATACAAAATGCTCCTTGATAATATTTCCCCGGAAATAAGCGAGCATTTGGCTAATCTTGCGCGCGTGCAGCAAAAGCAAATTTACTCAAACAAAATATATATAAGAGGTCTTATCGAAATAAGTAATATTTGTAAAAACGACTGCTTATATTGCGGTATTCGCCGCAGCAATAAAAGCTGCTCTCGCTACCGTTTAACGTCCGAGGAAATCCTTGATTGCTGTGAGCACGGCTATGGCTTAGGCTTTCGCACCTTCGTTTTACAGGGTGGTGAGGACTCGTATTTTACAGATGATGTTTTGTGTAAGCTGATAAAAGAAATAAAGGAAAAATATTCGGATTGCGCCATTACCCTTTCCTTAGGCGAAAGGAGCTATGAAAGCTATAAGGCTCTTAAGGAAGCAGGAGCGGACCGATACCTTTTAAGGCACGAAACCGCAACTAAGGAGCATTACGAGGGACTGCATCCCAAGGAAATGTCCTTTGATACACGAATGGAGTGTCTTAAAAATTTAAAAGCTCTTGGCTATCAGGTGGGCTGTGGCTTCATGGTTGGCTCTCCCTATCAAACTAATTTGGAAATTGCAAGGGACTTGAAGTTTATTGAAGAATTTCAACCCGATATGTGTGGCATTGGTCCATTCATTCCGCAAAAGGACACACCCTTTGGCAAGGAAAGCGCGGGCACTCTTGAGCTTACCTGCTATTTACTGTCTATCTTGCGTCTGATTAAGCCAAATTTACTTCTTCCCTCAACAACTGCCTTAGGCACAATCAGTCCTAAGGGACGTGAAATGGGAATTTTGGCAGGTGCTAACGTAGTAATGCCAAATCTTTCCCCTATGTCAGCAAGAGAAAAATACACCTTGTATGATAATAAATCCTATCTTGGCGCTGAGTCTGCGCAATGCGTCAAGGAATTAGCAGATAAAATGGTATCTATCGGCTATGAAATAGTAACCGACAGAGGAGATATAAAATTGTAAAGTTAACGTCCTGCAAGTAAGTGGGACTTACATAAGAAAGGAACAGCTATGTCAAATTACAACCCCAAATCATTAAAGGCTGAGGAATTTATTTCCGATGCTGAAATTCGTGAAACCTTAGCGTATGCCGAGGCAAACAAAAACAATCTTGCTTTAATTGAAGAAATTCTTGAAAAGGCAAAGCCTAAAAAGACAGAAACAGGCTATACCTGCGCAGGTCTTTCACACCGTGAGGCATCTGTTTTGCTCGCCTGTGAAATTCCCGAGGTAACAGAAAAAATCTACAAAATTGCCGAGGAAATAAAGCTTGCCTTCTACGGTAACAGAATAGTAATTTTTGCCCCCTTATATCTTTCAAACTACTGTGTAAACGGCTGTGTATACTGTCCTTATCACTATAAGAACAAGCATATAGCAAGGAAAAAGCTGACACAGGAGGAGGTTAAGGCTGAGGTTATTGCGCTTCAGGATATGGGTCACAAGCGCCTTGCAATCGAAGCGGGTGAGGACCCTATAAACAACCCAATCGAATACATAATTGAATGTATCAACACAATTTACAGCGTTCATCACAAAAACGGTGATATACGCCGTGTAAATGTCAACATTGCGGCAACAACTGTTGAAAACTACCGTAAGCTTAAGGACGCAGGCATTGGCACATACATTCTTTTCCAGGAAACCTATCACAAGGAAAGCTACGAAACACTTCACCCAACAGGACCAAAGCACAACTATGCTTATCATACAGAGGCTATGGACCGTGCAATGGAGGGCGGAATTGACGACGTAGGACTGGGAGTTTTATTCGGTCTTGAGCTTTACAAATACGAATTTGCAGGGCTGCTTATGCACGCAGAGCACTTGGAGGCTGTACACGGTGTTGGCCCTCACACCATAAGCGTGCCACGTTTAAAACGCGCTGACGATATTGACCCCGATAAGTTCGATAACGGTATTGATGATGATACCTTTGCTAAAATTACTGCTTGCATAAGACTTGCAGTTCCATACACAGGAATTATTATTTCCACTCGCGAAAACGAGCAGGTTCGTTCAAAGCTTCTGCGTCTTGGTGTTTCTCAGGTTTCAGGCGGCTCAAGAACCTCTGTTGGCGGCTATACAACTGAGGAGCGCCCACACGATACAGAGCAGTTTGACGTATCTGACCAACGCACCCTTGACCAGGTTGTTTGCTGGCTTATGGAAAACGGACATATTCCGTCCTTCTGTACCGCCTGCTATAGAGAGGGTCGTACAGGTGATAGGTTTATGAGTCTTTGCAAATCGGGACAAATTCTTAACTGCTGTCATCCAAATGCGCTTATGACCCTTAGCGAATATTTAGAGGATTATGCCTCTGAAAAAACAAAGGCTATTGGCTACGATATGATAGCTAAGGAGCTTATCCGTATTCCAAAGGAAAAGGTGCGTAAGATTGCCGAGCAAAACATAGAGGATATTAAAACCTCTAACCGTCGTGATTTCAGATTCTAAAAGGAGTATTTATGGGACTTAATGATGTTGTATCTGCCGAAAGGGTGCATATTGGCTTTTTCGGTATGCGTAACGCAGGTAAATCAAGCTTAGTTAATGCTGTAACAGGACAATCGTTATCAGTAGTTTCCGACGTAAAGGGAACAACAACCGACCCTGTCAAAAAGGCTATGGAGCTTTTGCCTATCGGTCCTGTGGTTATTCTTGACACCCCCGGAATTGATGACGAGGGGGATTTAGGCGAATTAAGAGTAGAAAAAGCTATGCAAATGCTATCAAGCACAAATATTGCTGTTTTGGTTGTAGATGCAAGTAAGGAAATGAGTCAAGAGGACTTATTTCTTATAAATCAGTTTAAGGAAAGAAAAATTCCGTATATTATCGCATTCAACAAGGCTGACTTAACAGAAAACGAAGGTAGAACAAAGGATGGTGAGCTATATGTAAGCGCAAAAAGCGGTAAGGGTATAAATGAGCTAAAGGAGCTTTTAGGTAAAATCAGTAAGGAAATTGCTTCTCCTAAGCTTTTAGTAAAAGACCTTTTGAGTCAAGGTGACATTGTTGTGCTTGTAACACCTATTGATGAATCTGCCCCCAAGGGACGTATAATTTTGCCACAGCAAATGGTTTTAAGAGACGTTTTAGATGCACACGCCACAGCCATAGTATGTCAGGACAGTGAGCTTGACCAAACATTAAAAGGATTAAGCAAGCCACCCCGTATGGTAATAACCGACTCACAGGTGTTCGGTAAGGTGTCTAAAATCACTCCGAATAATATTCCATTAACCTCATTTTCAATTTTAATGGCGCGTTATAAGGGAGATTTAAAGGATCTGATAAATGGCTTTAGCGCGCTTAAAAGCTTGAAAGACGGTGACAATGTCTTAATTTCCGAGGGCTGTACACATCACCGTCAGTGTAACGATATCGGCACGGTTAAAATGCCTAAGTGGATTGAGTCCTTTTCCTCTGCCAAGCCTCAATATAGCTTTACCTCAGGCGGTGAATTCCCCGAGGACTTGACCAAATACCGCGTTATTGTGCACTGTGGCGGTTGTATGATTAATGAGGCTGAAATGAAGCATAGAACTAAAAAAGCTAAGAAGCAGGGCGTGCCTATTGTAAACTACGGTATTGCAATTGCAGGAATGAACGGAATATTAAAGCGCAGCTTAGAGCTTTTCCCCGATATTTCCGCCTTGCTTGAGAGGTAATAATGATAGATTTTAACAAGTTGGAAGAAACAGTTATTCATAATTTTCACGGTGGCAACGGTGATACCGTTGCAAAAATGTTTGTTGACGATAAAAATAAAATTATGAAGGGTCTTTTAAAGGCAGGCTCATCCATTGTTCTCCATACACACGAAACCTCGTCTGAAATTATTTTTGTTTTGTCAGGCACAGGAAAGCAAATAATAGACGGTCAAGAGGAGATTTTAAAAGCAGGAGATTGCCACTATTGCAAAAAGGGACAGTCACATACCTTTATAAATATAGGAAACGAGGACCTTGTTTTCTACGCAGTTGTTCCGCAGCAATAATTTAGGAAAAAATGGAAAAGATAAAAAACAATATTGAAGAGATTTTAAAGAATACAAGAGAAGAAAACGAGGAGCTTTATCTAAGGCTTAATGACTCTGTTTCTCTTGATAGCTATGAGCCAAAGGGCGAAGCTTGGACTTCTGCCCTGCAAAAAGCGTTGAATGAGCATCAAATTGTATATATTCCCAAAAATGAAAAGCCGTACATAATTGATGATTCAATAATAATACCGTCTAATCGCAGAATAATAGCAGATAATGAGGCTGTTATTAAGCTAAAGGACGGAGTTACGGTTTTAATGCTTAGAAATGCTGATACAGCCGATGGTACTCATATGCCAATTACAAAAAAACGAAGTGAAAATATTTCAATTGAGGGTGGCATTTGGGAAGACTGGTGTCCGCACCGTATGGGCTATGGCGGAAGCGGAAAATACGACACGTCCCGAAGCTTTTTTGGAGTTTCCACCTGTATGCTCCTTGAAAACATCAACCGCTTGACGCTTAAAAATATGACCTTCAGAAAATGCGGTGGCTTTGCCTTACAAATAGGAGAGGCTAATGACGTTGTCATTGAAAATATCACCTTTGATACCTGCTACGCTGACGGAGTTCACGTAAACGGAAACGTAGAAAATATTTATATAAGCAACGTAAAGGGCTATGTTGGGGACGACTTGGTTGCATTTAATATGTTCGACTGGCAAGACTCATCCATTAACTTCGGTCCCTGTAAAAATGTAATTTGCCAAGATCTTGATTTGTACCCAAACAGTCACTACAAGGCATTGCGAATTGAGCCGGGAGTTTATACCTTTGATGACGGAAGTAAGGTGGATTGCTCTCTTGAAAATGCTATTTTCAGAAGAATTTCAGGCATTAAAACCTTTAAGCTATACTGTCAGACTCCACCGTACAGCCCAAGCGAAGGACCTGAGCCTGTTTCTGTTGGAAGCGGTGATAATATCTTTTTTGAGGACATCAAAATTAATCTTGACGCGCCAATTGATTTGCTTAAGGAATATACAGAAAGTGACTCAATTAAGGGAAGTATTGCAGGCTTTGAGCTTGGCTTAAACGTAAAAAATATTTATTTTAAAAATATTGATATAACCTTGTATCAAGATAAATACCCCTATTCATATCTTCTTTGCATAGGACCGAAATCCTCTCGCTTTGATGATGGCACAGAGGTATTCGACCCGTATTTTTCAAGCATTGCAGAAAACGTATATCTTGAAAATATCACCGTAAACGGTGAAAAGCCAAAGGACATTTTACCCTATGTAAGAGAAATAGTCTTTGATAGCTTGTATGATGATATTCCATCCACAGGGTACGGTAAAATTAAAAATTTAATTTACTAATAAAAATTCCCCGCTTTCTCAGAACCGAGAAAACGGGGAATATTTTTATATATCAAAGTATATTAAAGTAACTCCTTGACAGCCTTGGAAAAATCCCTGTAGTCGTCAATCGTTAAATAGTTAAAGTCTGAAAGATAAACGCTTTCATCGTTGCCACCGTGACCGTAGTCATCACCTATGTAAACAACCTCACTGTGCTTGTAGCCGTTTTCCTTGCAGTATAGGTCAAGAGCGTAATACTTATTGTATGGCTTAGGTGACATATCAAAGGATGATGAGCCGCCGACAAACACATTGTAATTTGAAAACGCTTCCACTACCTCCTCATAAAAGGCTCTGCGCTTACTTCTGTCAGGGTCAAAGGAGAGCTTATCGGCTTGAATTGCCTTAGTGCCCAAAATAGGGAAGGTAACACAGCCCGATACGTGATATTCAACGTTATCTCCTCTATACTCCGTATACCCATATTTTTGACGGAAATAATTAACCTTTTTTTCAATGTCCTCTTTGTCAATTTCAAAGATTTCGTCGCGTACAGTGTCGATAGTTTTGGTTTTTTCATTATATTTTGCGTACTGTAAGCCATAGTTTCCGATTATGTCAATGGGGTAATGATTCATTTGGTTGAAAATACGCATTGTCTGCCCTGCGCCAACCATTAAAAGCTTGTACCTTTTATTAAGAGCATCAAGCACCTCTTTGTGTTCAGAATCAAGCTGCTCCTTGTGCTGGGTAAGAGTGCCGTCTAAGTCCATGGCAATTACTTTAATTTCGTTTATATTCATTTGTTTTCCCTTAGCTTTCCTATAATATCGGACGGATTGTTTGTTGTAATCAGCTTAGCGCCATACTTTAGACAAATGTCTAATTTGCTCTTTTGAGTAATACTTGCACCAACCCAAGGCTCAATATTTCTTTCAATTAAATAATCATAAAAAGCTTTATTCTCATTGTCAAAAATACAAGCGCAATCAAGATATTCATCCGGATTTAATGAAACATTCATCATTTCCTTGTATGGATAAAAGCCGTGTAGAGCATACTTCTTGCCATATTTTTTGTAAACATATTCAAGAACGAAGGCATCAAAGCTGTTTATAACAACCCTATCTCTTAAATTGTACCTTTCCACAAGCTCAAGAACCTTTTCGATGCAAAGAATACACCTTGCCTCGTTTTTCTCACTCCAATATTCCTTGATCTCAATGTTAACAGTAAGGCTTGTTTCAGATACCCACTTAATGAACTCATCAAATGTGGGAATTTCCTCGTGGTTAGCTGTATCACCTGCGTTCAAGGATTTTAGCTCCTTTAAGGTCAAAGAGGCAACCTCGCCGCATCCGTTAGTGGTACGGTCAACACGGTGGTCGTGAATTATAATTAATTCCTCATCTAAAGACAAATGAACATCGATTTCAATCATATCGCAACCGGTTTTTTCTGCCATTTTAAAGGCAGTCATTGTGTTTTCATAGTAGTTATAGCTATCTCCCCTGTGGGCTGCAACAGCCATTCTGTCATTAAATGTAAGCTTCATAGCGCATCTCCTCTTAAATCGTAATTCATCCATAAAACAGTATATCTGTCCTTTAAGTCCTTGGCATATTTTATGGCAGTATTTATTTTGCTTTCTCCGTAAAGAGCATAAAACTCACCTAAATCAAGCTCAACAAGCTTCAAAAGCTCTGAAATTTTTTCTGAGCTTGGCATTTCCGATAAAATCTCTTTTATCTCTTTTTCCTTGGAATTATAGACACTTCCCCTGTCCTTTTTGTAATTTCCAACCTTGTCCTGTAGCTCAATACAGCCATTTGCCACTGTACCGTATGCTGATTTTATGTCGTTTTCATAAATTTGTCTGTTTGGTACAAATTGGCTTCCGTCGTAGCTTAGGTTAAGCAGCTCCTCACGTATCTTGGCAGTTACGTAGGTAGAATAAAACACATCAATTCCGTGTGGAAAATATGGCTCATTTTTTACAATGCCTGTGATTTCAAAAAAGTGTGATAAGTGATGCTCGCTTCCCGAGGCAGGACGTGAATTACCCAAAAAGCTCATCATAATACCCACAACCATAAGAGCCCTTGTTACTGCCTCAACGCTTTTTTTCTCGCGCTTAAGCAAGCCATCTGCTGCCATAAGAGTTTCTTTTATCATTTCATAGGTGGTGTTATATATGTAATCGCAGAAAAACTCACCGTTAACCGCAGTTGACAGCTTCCAGTCATTAAGAGCAGAATACTTACCTATAATGTCACCAAAGCCCGCCTTTATCATTTCCAAGGGAGATGCGCAAAGCACGTCTGTGTCAGCCACAATAGCCAAAGGCAAGCCCGCAGGCACAGTTTCCTTCATTCCCTTTAAAATCATAGCGGCGCCGCTTGAGGCATAACCGTCCATAGAAGGAGCAGTAGCCACAACCATATAAGGAATTTTATTAAAGAATGAAACATATTTGCAAAGGTCCTGTATAACGCCTGAGCCTATACCGATTATTAAGTCAATGCCGTCTAAGTTGTCTTGTACAGCGTCTATTGCATCCTCATTTGGAATAAGCACAGTCTTGCCTGTGAACAATACCCGTGATGTATTCTTACCCCTTAAGGCATTTTCCGTTTGCTCCCCCGCTGCACCGTATGTGTTTTCATCAGCTACCAATAAAATACTTTTGTAGCTTTCACAAAGCTCTGTCAAATGAGCAATTGCGCCCGTTTCAACATATATACTCTCAATAGGGCAGGAGTGTATCCTGCCGCAAGCGCATTCAACGCCCTTTAGCATTTCATTAATGTCCATCTTAAACCTCTTTTTTAAGTTGATTGATTATATTATAAAACAAAATCTTGCTTTATTCAAGACTTTGTGCTACAATAATTAAAATACTTTTTGGAGAAATTATGAAGCCGAAAATTCTAATCTTAGCAAATCAACGTAAAGAAAATTACATAAAAGCAATAAAAGCCTGCGGAGCAATAGGAACGTTAAAATACTTGCCTGATACAGACTCCGTAACTGTTACAGACTTTGACGGACTTTTAATTTGCGGCGGTAATGACATTCACCCGTCAAATTACGGTCAAGAAATAAACGGATCAGTTAATTTCGACACAGACCGTGACAGGACCGAGCTTGCTCTGATAAAGCAATTTATGGACACAGGTAGGCCTATTTTGGGAATATGCAGAGGACATCAGCTCTTAAACGTCGCTTTAGGCGGCACTCTTATTCAAGACCTTGAAGCAAAAGCCATTCACACACAAATCAATGCCACAGACCAAGTGCATAAAATAAAAGCTAAGGAGAAAAGCACTCTTTATAGCCTATACGGTGAAGAATTTTACGTTAACAGCGCTCATCATCAAGGCATAGACAAGCTTGGTAGTAGCCTTGTTGCAACATCATTTTGTGGCGACGTAATTGAAAGCATTGAGCATAAAATTAAGCCCTATCTTGGAGTACAGTTTCATCCCGAAAGAATGACAGACCGACAGGACACCGTAAACGGTATAGAAATTTTTGAGTATTTTGTAAGCCTGTGTAAAAAGCAATAAAAAAGCGTCGCTAATTGACAGTATCATTAAGTTAAGGAACTCAATATAGCCTTCCTCTTTGTTTGGAGAGGAAGGTGCCAGCTTTGCTGACGGATGAGGCGTAGTTGTAATTTCTTAACTTAATGATATTGCGCTAATCGACGCTTTTTTATGGGTGACATTTTTCGACTCTTTTCATAATATGATAAAGGAGATGAGTTCTCCAAGAAAGGAATTTATTAAATGGCCCAGTTTACTAATCAAGCTCAGCTTACCTATGGCAACGTGGTGACAAGCTCTAACGTTGCTGTAGGCGAGATTGTGGCTGTTTTGTCTGCTACAAAGACAGCTATAAGACAAGAATATAATCAAGGCTCTGCTATTGCCTATATAATCAATATTGTAAATTCCGGCTCAACAAATGTTACAGGCTTAACAGTTAGTGACAACTTAGGCGAGTATGAATTTGGCGTAGGAACGCTTGTGCCACTTGACTATGTTGACGGAACACTCTTGTATTTCTTAGACGGAACCCCTCAGCCTGCCCCTCAGGTATCAAGCGAAAACGGTTTGACCGTAACAGGAATTTCCGTTCCTGCCAACGGTAATGCCCTTTTGGTTTATGAAACAAATGTTAATGGCTATGCACCGCTAAATGAGGGCGGAACAATAACAAATACAGTTACAATTACAGGCGAATGCGCAAACGTGGTTGCAAGTGAAACTGTAAGCGCCGCATCAGCACCGCAAATTACAATTTCCAAATCAATTTCTCCTGTACCTGTTTCCTGCGGAGACAGAGTAATCTATACCTTCCTTATTCAGAATACAGGCGCATCCCCTCTTGCAGCAACCGATAACGCAGTTGTTACAGATACCTTTAACCCAATCATAAGCGACGTTACCGCAACCCTTAATGGCGCACCTGTTGAATTCACTTATGATGAAGCAACAGGCGAGCTTGCCACAGCGCAGGGCGCCGTAACAGTTCCGGGGGCAACCTACACCCAAGACCTTACAACCGGCCTCTGGAGCATTACCCCCGGCACAGCTACCTTAGTTGTAACAGGTACGATTTAAATTTATTTATAGTAAAAATTGCCGACACAAAGCTAATCCTATGGATTAGTCATTTGTATCGGCAATTTTTATAAGCATCAAACGAAATCAGGTGTCATATTTTTAGTACATATGTCGCTTTACAATTGAATTCGGACGTGCTATAATTAAAAAAACAAATGGCAATAGTTGTAGTTTTACATCAAATGATGGAAAACAAAAAAACCGCAAACTGCGGTTTTCGTTCACACAATGTGATTCGTAAATACGATGGTTTCGCTAAAAGCTTATTTGAACCTGTAGTGTAATTTGTCTCAGTAGTTAAGACATCTGTATTATAGCTCATTCGTAGCCGTTTGTCAATAGAAAATTGAAAAGAGAGGGAAATTTATGAAAACAAATGGAAACAATCTTGTAGGCAAGGAGTACTATGTTGGACTTGATATTGGAACAAGCTCTGTTGGATTTGCGGTGTCGGACACTGATTATAATCTTAAAAAGCGCTCGGGCAAATCTATGTGGGGAGTCAGGCTTTTTGAGGAGGGGGAGACTGCTGAGGGACGTAGGGTGAACAGAACAAACAGACGTCGTTTGGCAAGAAGAAACCAACGCTTGGAGCTTCTTCGAATGTTGTTTGACGAAGAAATAACAAAAATTGACAGTGGCTTTTTTATGCGTTTAAAGGAAAGCTTTTTGACTAAGGAAGACAAGTCATCAAAAATTAAATATTCTTTGTTTGCTGATGCTGATTTTAATGATAAGGATTATATGAAAAAGTATCCGACGACATATCATTTAAGACACGAGCTTATTAATTCGAGAGAGCCGCATGATATAAGATTGGTATATCTTGCTCTCAGACACATAATTAAAAACAGAGGGCATTTCTTGTTTGAAATAGATGGTGAGGGTGACAAAGCTTTCAATGATGTTATTTGTAATTTTGTAAATACGTTTAATGAGCAAAGAGAAGCAGAAATTGAACTTGATGTGGAACTGGCGTATGAAATACTAAACAAAAAATCAACAAAAGCTGATAAAACAAAGGAATTAACTGCTCTTGCTAAGCCGACTTCAGACAACAAAAAAGCATTAGAGAAGCTGTTTGCATTAATTGTTGGCGGAAAAGCAAAAATATCTGACATTTTTGAAACAGAGGAAAAGACAAGCTTTTCATTTGATATGGGAGATGAAAAGCTTATGGAATTAGAAGAGAAAACAGAAGAGGATTTTGAATTAATCCGAAGCGCAAAGGCAGTTTATGATTGCTTAATTCTCGAAAAAATAACAAAGGGCTATAAGACATTGTCACAATACAAAATAGCGGAATTCAATCAGCATAAAGAGGATATTGAGCTGCTTAAATTCTTCGTCAAGGAAGAATTAAAAGATAAAGCCCTGTATAAAGAAATTTTCAAAATTGAAAAAGAAAAGTTGACTAACTATGCAGCATATTCAGGCTATAAGAAGAGTGACAACAAATGTCACGCAACTCAGGAGGAATTTTGTAAGCTCTTGAAGGATAAGCTTCCAAAGGAATATGAAACATCAACAAAATATGAGCAAATGTATAAGCGCATAAAAGAGGGAACCTTTGCACCAAAGCTGAGAAAGACAGAAAACGGTGTGATTCCTAATGGACTTCACAGAAGTGAGTTAGTAACAATTCTTGAAAATGCTTCGGAATATTTGAGCTTTTTAAACTCAACCGATGAAGAAGGAATCACTGTAAAAGAGAAGATAATTTCAATATTTGATTTTCGTATTCCTTATTATGTTGGACCGCTTAAGGCGCATTGGGCAGTTAGAAAGGAAGAGGGAAAAATTTTCCCTTGGAACTTTGAAAAGAAAATTAATGTTGAGGCATCGGCGGAAAAATTTATTACAGAAATGACATCCTTATGTACATATACAGCAGAGGATGTTCTGCCTAAAAACTCACTTTTATACAGTGAATTTGAAGTTTTGAATGAAATAAACTGTATTAAAATTAACGGCAATCCAATTACTGTAGAGTGCAAAAAGAAAATTTTTGACATCTTGTTTGTAAAGAGCAACAAAAAGGTTACAAAAAAATCCATTCTTTCCTTTTTAAGAGCCGAAGGACTTGCAACGGACAGTGATGAAATATCAGGAATTGATGACAATGTAAAATCTCAATTGACATCCTATCACAAGCTAAAGAATATAATTGAGAAAACCTCATATGAGCAGACCGAGGAAATCATCAGAAGAATAGTATTGTTTGGTGACGACAAAAAGCTTTTGAAAAGCTATTTGAAAAGCAGTACAAGCCTGAACGATGATGATATCAATTATGTTGCCAAGCAAAAATTTAAGGATTGGGGCAGGCTTTCCAAACAGTTTTTGAACGGTATAGAGGCACCAAACAAAGAAACAGGCGAGCTTGTAACTGTTATCGAAATGCTAAGAGAAACCAATTATAATCTTATGCAAATTTTGTCAGGCGGATTAGAATTTTTGGAAATAGCAAACAATTACAAGACCGCAAAGCTCGGAATAGCGAGAAATACCAGAGAAATGGTCGATAATCTATACGTTTCACCCAAAATCAAAAGAAGTATTTGGCAAGCGTTGAGAATTCTTGATGAAATTATAGACATTGAAAAGGGTGTGCCCAAAAGGATATTTTTGGAAATGGCGCGAGAAAACGAAAGCGAAGATAAGAAAAAAGCTAATTCCGCTTCCAGAAGACCGAGAAAAGAGCAGTTAATCGAGCTATACAGGAATTGTAAGGAAACAAATAATGAATTGTTTGAAAGACTGATGAATGAGGATGAGGAAAAGCTAAGGGCAAAGAAGCTATATCTATATTATCTGCAATTCGGCAAATGTATGTACAGTAAAGAGCCAATTGAATTATCGGAGCTTGATAATAATTTCAAATATGACATAGACCATATTTTCCCACGTTCTAAAATTAAGGATGACAGCTTTAATAATCTTGTTTTAGTTAAAGCAGAGCTTAACCGTGAGAAAACAAATATTTACCCGATATCAAGCAGTATAAGAGATAATATGAAAGGATTTTGGTCAGAGCTAAAAAGAAAAGGCTTTATTTCAAATACGAAGTATGACCGATTGGTAAGAAATACCCCTCTTTCTTCAGAGGAGCTGAACCAATTCATTCAAAGACAGTTGGTGGAAACAAGGCAATCGACTAAAGCTGTGGCAGAATTAATAAAAGCGCTGTGTCCAAAAACGGAATTGATATATTCCAAGGCGGGCAACGTGTCAGAATTCAGACGGTATTTTGATTTCACCAAATGCCGTGACATAAATGACCACCATCATGCCAAGGATGCATACTTGAATATAGTCGTAGGAAATTTCTACAACTCACTGTTTACAAAAGAGTTTGCACAAGGGCTTGAGTGCGGAAAAAACAGTATCAGAGAAGAGGTTATTTTTAACCAAAATCTAAAAGGCACTTGGATATCAGGTGCCAATGGAACAATAAAAACCGTAAGCCAAACCATGTCTAAAAACAATGTATTGTTTACCGTAATGCCAAGAGAAGAGCACGGTCAGCTTTTTGATGTTACCATTATGCCAAGGTCAAAAGGACAAGTGCCAATAAAGCAAGGACTTGACATTGATAAATACGGTGGCTATAACAAGGCGGCAGGTGCATATTTTGCCATTGTTGAACACGAAGAAAAGGGCGAAAAAGTCCGTACAGTTGAAGCAGTTTTGAAGCATCAGAGGGTGGAATACGAGGAAAACCCACAGTCGTTTGCTAAAAAACATTGGTATGCAAATGCTGAAATAATTATAAGTAAGGTGTTGTTCAATTCAGTTTTTGAACTTAACGGTGTTCGCTTGATTATAAGAAAACGTCAAAACACAGAAATTGGATTTATTCACACATATCAATTTGTTCTTAATCAAGAAGATACAAAATATTTAAAGAGCATTATTAAATACGTTGAGGCGTGCTCGAATAAAAAGGAAAGCAATGAAGCAATAAAGCCTGTAGCAATAAACGAGGAAAACAATGTTAGATTGTACAAAATGTTTATTGAGCGAATAACGAATTCTGTTTACAAAAAGCTGTTTTCCACCGTGTTAGGCTATTTGACAGCCAATGAAGAAGCATTTATAAAATTAAGCATAATAGAGCAGTGCATAGTTCTGAAAGAAATTTTAAAGCTGTTTAAATGTGACTCGGTTTTAACATCCCTTGATATCCTGTGTAAAAAAGGTAGTGTAGGAAGCATTATAAAATCAAAGAAGCTGTCATCATTAAATAGCGCATACTTGATAAATCAATCGGTTACAGGTATTTTTGAAACTAAAATAGACCTTCTAAAATAGAGAGGTATTTATGAGTTGGCGTATTGTAGCTATCAAAAGCAAATCAAAGCTGGATTATAAAATGGATTACTTAGTCGTAAGAAATGAAGAAAAGGTAACAAGAGTGCACATTAGTGAAATTGCGATTCTGTTGATAGAATCCACATCTGTTTCTATGACATCATACTTATTAGTGGAGCTTGCAAAAAAGAAAGTCAAGGTCATTTTTTGTGATGAAAAAAGCAATCCAATAAGTGAACTGTGTGGCTTATATGGTAGCTACGATACAAGCCGAAAAATTAAAAATCAAATAAGCTGGAACGAGGAAACCAAAAAACTTGTTTGGGCAGAAATTGTAAGAGCAAAAATCAAAGGTCAAATCTCTAATTTAAACGAGTCTCATCAAAAAGAACGAGCAATGCTGGAGGCATACGCAGAAGAAGTGCTGCCCGGAGACGTAACAAACAGAGAAGGTCACTCAGCTAAGGTATACTTTAATGCTTTGATGGGGAAAAGCTTTTCAAGAAGTGATGATTCTGTTGTGAATTCTGCATTGAATTACGGTTATGGGATTGTATTATCTGCATTCAACAGAGAAATTGTTAGTTATGGATATATAACACAGCTTGGGATTTTTCACAGAAATACATTTAATGCGTTTAACTTGTCGTGCGATTTAATGGAACCGTTCAGACCTATTGTAGATAAAGAAGTCTTAAAATTAGAGCTTACAAAATTTGAACACGAAGAAAAAATGCAAGTGCTGAATATTTTGAATGAAAAAATTTTGATAAATGAGCAAAGCCATTATCTCTTAAATGCAATACATATTTATACAATGAGCGTAATAGAAGCCCTTGAAGAAAACGATACTTCGAAAATAAAGAACCCGAACTATGAGTTATAGATTTATGAGAATACTTCTGTTTTTTGATTTACCAACTGAAACCGGTACAGATAGGCGAGAATATTCAAGATTTCATAGATATCTGATAAAAAATGGATTTATGATGATGCAGGAATCCGTCTACTGTAAATTGTCCTTAAATGCAAAGGTTCAAGAATCGGTTTTAAACAATATAAGAAAACATAAACCGCCGAAAGGACTTGTACAACTGTTAACCGTTACAGAAAAGCAGTTTGCAAAAATGGAGTTCTTGGTAGGGGAATATAACGGAGATATTATTAATTCTGATGAAAGGTTTATCGAACTATGAAGCTTGCACATTATTTGTTGAATGACCCCATATCTTGGGAGAAAATTAACATAAATACTCTGGTAATTGAAAATTCTAAGCAATATAGAGATTTTTTAATGGAGCTTTACAGACAGTCTTTAGGTGAAACCGGGAATTTTGTTCTATCTCATGATTTGGAAATATTCAACATACAAAAAAGCGTTGAATTTATTGAAAGCATAATAGGTGTGAATGCCGAAAATAACAAAAAGATTTTAACAGCCATAACTAAAGAATTAACTGAAATTGCCATAAATGATTATAATGCGGAGGTTATGCAAGCATATAATGCGTTAAATAGGTTAATTTCAGATTTGATTTTTAATTCAGGCAGAGATTTATTATTTGACGAAATTAACGATATTTCTCAGTTACTTAAGCTGTACAATATCAGACCGGATTTTGATAACTTGTCTTTAGCAGAAAAAGTCCTATTGTATATGGAGCTTTGCGAGAAATATTTAAAAAAGACACTCTTTGTATTTTTGAATTTACATTCGTATTTTAGTGATCAGGAACTGGAATTGATTTTTAAAAGCTTTGTGTATAAAGGGCATAAAGCTTTAATAATCGAAAGATATGACGTAAAAGCATCTAAATTGGAGAATAAAAGAATTATAGATAAAGACCTTTGCGAAATATAATTGCAAAGGCAGATAAAATGTGTTATAATTAGTTAGCCTCATTTTTTGAGGCACTGCTGTATAAATTCACGCGTAGGTAGTAACGTTTTCTCAAAATTTGAGGTTTGAGAGTAGTGTAATTTTGTACAGTAGTAAAACGGTACGCCAACCGTATCGTTCTACGCATATGTTTGAGAGTAGTGTAATTTTGTACAGTAGTAAAACTATTTCTAAAGCTGAGAATATGGGTGTACCGTTTGAGAGTAGTGTAATTTTGTACAGTAGTAAAACATTTGATCGAGGAATAAGCTTATCTCATCCGTTTGAGAGTAGTGTAATTTTGTACAGTAGTAAAACCTTTAGCGACAGATACCGTACGGTACCTGTGTTTGAGAGTAGTGTAATTTTGTACAGTAGTAAAACGACAACTGGGAAGAATTTATGGGCGAGAACGTTTGAGAGTAGTGTAATTTTGTACAGTAGTAAAACTCGTAGCCAACAGAATCAGCTTGTAACAGAGTTTGAGAGTAGTGTAATTTTGTACAGTAGTAAAACGAAAACTTATAGAGAATCATTGCAAAATAAGTTTGAGAGTAGTGTAATTTTGTACAGTAGTAAAACCCAG
>JAFTZI010000094.1 GCA_017461055.1 Clostridia bacterium
AAATATCACTTGCGAAGCAAATATCACTGTGCGGAGCCAATGTATTCGGGTCGTCTAAGGTCCCACACCTACGGCGTAGCACAATATCACCGAGGCAAAGCCTCGATTTCACTGCAAGGCAACCTGTGCCCGACTTTGCCTGTCGACTCCTACAACGCGTAGCACAATATCATTGCAAGGCAACCTGTGCCCGACTTTGCCTGTCTGCTTTTGCGTTTTCGCATAAAAACACAGGTGTGCCAACGGTTGTCAGCACACCTGTATGTATTTATTTTTGGTTTTGATTGTGCAAAGGTGTCAGCCTTTATTTCTTCTCGCACCTTTCAACCTTTGCGGCTAACTGAGCGGGAACCTCCTCGTATCTTACGAAGTGGAATGTAAAGTCGCCACGACCCTGTGTCATAGCACGCAAGGAAATTACGTAGTCAACCATTTCTGCCTTTGGAACCTCTGCTTCAACAATTGTGTACTTAGGACGGCGTGGATTTGGCTCCATACCCATTACTCTGCCGCGACGCTTGTTAAGGTCACCCATAACGTCACCAACCATAGATTCGGGAACGCTTACCTTAAGCACGCCAACAGGCTCAAGCAATACAGGGCCTGCATTTACAAGCTCCTTATAAGCCAAGCGAGCCGCAAGCACGAAGGAAATTTCATTAGAGTCAACATCATGGTATGAGCCACCTGTCAAGTCCGCTGCCAAGCCAACCATTGGGTAGCCTAAAAGCACACCCTCCTTCATAGCCTCCTTAAGACCCTTTTCAACTGCGGGATAGTAGCCCTTCGGAACTTCACCGCCAACAACGCTCTGTGTAAAGGTCAAGCCATCCTCTTCACCCGGAGAGAATGTAATTTTAACGTGACCGTACTGACCTGCGCCGCCGGATTGCTTTTTATGCTTACCTTCAACGGAAATGCGCTTTTTAATAGTTTCTCTGTACGCAATCTTAGGTGTTTCAAGCTTAATGCTTACGCCATATCTGTTCTTTAGCTTTGATACAACTGTATCGAGGTGAACATCACCAATACCCTTAAGTAAAAGCTCGCCTGTTTCAACAAAGTTTTCATACTTAACGGTCTTATCCTCGTCAAGTATCTTTGCAATAGATGTAGCAACCTTGTCCTCGTCCTTGGAGTCGGTCTTAATCGCCATTGTCATATTAGCCTCAGGGAATACAATCTTCTTATACTGCATATCTGAGCTTTCGCAAAGTGTATCGTTTGTATTTGTGTTTGTAAGCTTGGAAATAACACCGATATCACCGCAAGCCAAGGAGTCAACCTCTGTCTGCTTTTTACCGCAGATTGTGAATATCTTAGCAAACTTTTCGTTTTGTCCTGTTGTGGTATTCTTAAGCACCATATCCTTCTTTAATTCACCGTTCATAACCTTGAAGAAGGAAACACGGCCAACAAATGGGTCAGCTATGGTCTTGAATACCATAAGACGACATTCGCCCTCTTTTTCAATAGCTACGTCGTTGCCTGCCTCGTCACATTCAACCTTTTTAGCCGTGTGTCTTGGGAAGGACTCTGCAATAGCTGTAAGAATTGAATAAATACCTCTCATATTCTCGGATGAGCCGCACCATACAGGAACGATAGCGCCTGTAATCATACCCTCGTGAAGCGCAAGGGCGCATTCTTCCTTGGAAAATCTTTCGCCTGCGAAGAACTTTTCAAGCATTTCCTCATTAGTCTGAGCAACTGCCTCCATAAATACTTCCTCGTACTTTTCAGCAACAGCGCGACGTGAAGGAGTCATATCCTCCTCCTGTCTTTCACCGTTTGGAAGGTAACGGAAGCACTTCATTGTCATTAGGTCAATCATCATTGTGCCTGTGGGTTCCTTAACAGGAATGAATACAGGACAAAGAGCATTACCGAATTCGTCTCTTAGCTGATTGAAAACGCTGTCAAAATCAGCATCGGGATCGTCGCACTTATTTACAAAGAACGCTCTTGGCAAGCCTGCCTCAAGGGCGTTGTACCAAGCAATTTCAGCACCAACCTCTAAGCCTGACTTAGCATCAATATTGATAAGAGCAGCATCACTGACTCTTAAAGCGCTTGCAACCTCACCCGCAAAGCCCAAAAAGCCCGGGCAGTCAAGTAAGTTAATTTTTACATTATTCCATTCAAGGTTAACAACAGAAAGACCTATTGAAATACCTCTCTTAATTTCCTCACTATCATAGTCAGAAACGGTGTTTCCGTCACAAATTCTTCCAAGTCTGTCGGTTGCCCCTGCCTTAAAGAGCATGGACTCGATAGTAGCAGTCTTACCGCTGCCGCTATGTCCGATGATACACACGTTTCTTACATTGTTGGTCACAAATTTCGCCATGGTTAAAATCCTCGCTTTTTATATAAATTACTCTCATTGTATGAAAGCTGATGTTCAACATAACTATTTTACCACACTTTATATACAAGTTGCAATAGCTTTTGTGCAATTTGTTTATATTTTTAATGTTTTTTTAATATTTTTGTGCAATTTGCTAAACTATATTGAGTAAACTAAATATATTGAAAGTAGGAATAAAGTGTGCTATAATACAATAAACTACTTAAACAGGAGCTTTTATGATAACCTTTAACGATATTAAAAACAACGAAGCAATAAATACTTATATAAAAAAAGCGGACGAGAGCCTAAACGCCCTTGGCTATACGGAGCACAGCCACGCCCACGTTGGCATAGTTTCATCTCGCGCAGAGTACATTTTAAAAACACTTGGCTACGACAGCCACCAGATTGAGCTTGTAAAAATCGCAGGCTATTTGCACGATATAGGAAACGTAATTAATCGCAAGGAGCATTCCCAAAGCGGCGCTATTATGGCATTTCGTATTCTTGATAAGCTCGAAATGCCTGCCGAGGACATTGCCACAATAATTACAGCCATAGGCAATCACGACGAGGGCACAGGCGAGGCTGTAAATGCAGTTGCCGCCGCCCTTATAATTGCTGACAAAAGCGACGTGCGTCGAAGCCGCGTAAGAAACAGAGATATTCCGTCCTTTGACATTCACGACCGTGTAAACTATTCCGCCATAGAAACAAGCCTTAAAATAAACGAGGAAAAAACAAAAATCATTTTAAGCCTGACCATTGACACACAAATCAGCCCCGTTATTGACTACTTTGAAATTTTTCTTACCCGTATGCTTATGTGCAAAAAGGCAGCAAAGACCTTAAGCCTTGAATTCAAGCTGATAGTAAACGGACAAGAGCTTATATAAATCAAAAAGGAGCTGACACAAGTGTTAATTATAGAAATTAACAAAAGAGTGTCAGCTCTTTTTGTATTGGAAAAGAAAAATCTCCAACCACTCAATACCTTTTCGGTAAAGAGTGGTTTTTTACTTTTCAGGGCTTTCTTAATGAGACAGCCTCTCTTATTTAATTGTTTTAATACATCCAAGTAAACCCAAGCACAAGAAACGGCAAGCTGCATAAGATTGCGAGATAATCGCTCTTTGTAAGCTTAAAGCCCCTTCGGAAAATAATGTATCCTACAAGCATACATATATAAATGAATACGCACAATAATCCGCCAAGCGTTGCCAAAAGGGTGTATGCCCAAATGGGTATTAAGGTCTTATAGCCAAAAATCGAGTCTGATATTCCGCCAATTTTCTCAGCCCGTATTCTTTCAAATGTTATAAAATACCCTACCAAGCAGGCAACACCTATAATTGCCCAAGCTACGCAAAGCCATACTCCGCCCGTAGTCATAACAAGGGAATTATTTTTTACTATTTGGAAAAGTCCGTCAACTCCTAAGGGGGCATACAAGGAGCAGTATATAAATCCTGATTTCAAATCAAACAATACACTAAAAAATACCATTACCCAAATACCGCCAAACCCTATAAGCAATTCAAATATTACGCCATCAACAACCGTGTTTGCTTGATTAAATGCGAACATTAGCACAGAATATATAAGTATGCTCAAAATCAAGGAAAGAAGAAAGTACACAAAATAGTATTGTAAATTCTCTTTCTTTAAAGCCATCGAATAATAAATCGTTACTGCAATAAAGCAACAAGCATATGTAACAAGCACCTGTATTAAACCGTTCAAATAGTGAGCCAATGCTTGTTTTTTGCGGCTGACGGGTAAGGAAAAAAGTATATCTGCATTTCTTCTGTTTTTGAAGGTGTAAAGTTCAAGGGGTGGCACAACAGTACAGAGCAAGCGCAAAATAATAGATATGGTTTGCATATTTGAATCCTCTTTTGCGAGCAAGGCTTCCCACATCGTTGCAGTCACAGCAATTGCCAAAGTAACAAGCAATCGCAAGATTGAGCGCTTAAATATATAGTTAAAATAGGCTTTAAAGCTTGTCATCTTTTTTCACCTCGCATATAAACGCCTCCTCAAAATCGAAGGCTTGTTCTTCCAAAACAACAGGGGAAAGCTCTATAAGTCTCTCTTTTATTTTCCTACCTTCCCCTTTAAAAACAGCGGTTACAAATTTTCCGTTTACATTTATATTCACAACGGGTAAATTTACAAATAATTCTTTTGAAGCTTCCTCTTTAAACGCAAGCATAAACTTGCAGCATTCCTCTGTGATGCTCGAAATATCCCCGCAGCTTTTTACATTTTTATCGTCAACAATCGCATATTTGTCGCAAAAGTCCTCGATTTCCCGCAAGGAGTGGCTTGCAATTATGATAGTGGTGTCATAATTATCAACCATATTAATCAATTCATTTTTAACCTTATTCCTTGTGGCAGGGTCTAAACCGTCAAATGCCTCATCAAGCAGCAAATATTTTGGTCTTATTGAAATTGCCAAGGCAATATATATTTGCCTTCTCATGCCCTTGGAGCAAGCGCGCAAGGGCTTACACTCGTCAATATTCAATTCCTTTACCAAACGGAAATAGGTGTTAAGGTCAAGTGTGGGATAAAAATGCTTATACATACTAATTATACTTTTCATTGTATCTTGGTGGGTATAGTACGGTTCATCAGGTAAGAAAAATATGTCTTTTCTTGTATTTTCGTCATTTACATTTTCACCGTCATATGTAATAGAACCAATGTCCGCCTTGTAACACCCTGCCATTAAACGCAAAAGCGTTGACTTTCCTGCTCCGTTCACGCCGACAAGCCCCGTAATTGTACCACTTTCAAGAGTTAAGCTTACTCCGTTCAAGGCTTGATAATTTCCAAAAAAATAACTCAAATTTTCAATTTTAATCATTCTCGTCCCAAACCTCCTTTATTAGTTCTGTCAGCTCCACATAGGATAAGCCTTGCTTCTTTAAATCTTCAAGCACCGCTTTTGCTTGGTATATTTTCTTGTTTCGTTCACTGTTCTTCGATTCATATATTACATATACGCCTTTTTTCGGCAAAGCCTTAATGTATCCATCTTTCTCCAAAAGAGAATATGCCTTAGCAACAGTATTTGGGTTTACCCCTAACTCTGTACCCACCATTCTTACCGATGGCAGCCTGTCGCCTACATTATATATCCCACATAATATATACTGCTTATACTTTTCTGCAACCTCAATATACACATCTTGCTTTCCAAGTAATTCAAGCATTTTCTCACCTCGTTCTGTATTATCTGTATTATCTGTTTCAACTGTATTATAGCACACACTGTTTCATTTGTCAATAGGCTCAAAAAAGGCTGTTACGTTTAAGCAAATTCATATAAAATATGAGGCAAAACTAAAGTCTTTTGGGACCCCCACCACTGTCAGTGGTTTTCCTTATAGAAAAATGCCCTCTCCAAAAGGAGAGAGCATTTTTATTTTAATGATTAAGAGTTATATTCGTATTCGCCACAGACAACGCAAACTCTGTACATATCGCCCCACTCGTCCATTTCCCAAGCACTGTATGTGTGCTCACAGATTTCGTCTGCGGATAGGATTTCAGCGTATTCCATTTCCGGGTAAAGAACTATCATATTGTCGCCGATTACAATAGTATTACCGTCAATGATGTCATTAAGAGTAATTTGATAGGTTTCTTCTGCACCGCCACCCCTTACGGTAACTGTAATTACTCCAGCATCGTCATATGTTACCTCTACTGAGCCGCTTTCATCAAAGATTTGACATTCAACATTGAAAATGTTCTCGATATAGTCCTTATCGTCAGGCTCATTAATCTTAATAACCTTTGTTGAAATGCTGTAAAGCTTAAAGGTTACGGTTGCATTTAAAACTACCACATCGGTTTTTCCTTCAACCTCGGAAGGAGTATTTACTGTTATACCGAATTTTGTTTCCGAAACGATGGATTCGATTTCAAAAATGCCCTTAAAGCTTAGGTCAATCTTAGAATTGAATTCGCTGATTTCAAACATATTTACAATGCTGAGAAGCTGTTCAACAGGCACGCCAAATTCAGTCTGTACATCTATAAGAGTCATATCGAGCATAGCGTTAACCATTGCCATTGTTTCTTCAATAGTTGGCGGTGTCTGCTCCTGTCCTGTGCTCTGTGACAAGCTGCTGTACATAAATCCAACTATTAAATCGTACATTGTCATTGACTTGTATTCAGCGGGGATATCCTCTTCAAAGCTGAAGCTCATAATCATATCGAGCATAGCCTCGATGTCTTCCTCTGTTGCTTCCTCGCCTACCATTTCATAAACCAAGGAAAGAAGAAGCATTTGTACATTTTCATTGTTTACAATGTACTCATAGGTTTCCTGAAGGGTCATTTCGCAGGATTCCTGCAAGCCTGCGTCAAGGAATGCTAAGTATTCCTCAAGGGTCATTTGGTAAAGGTCTTCAACGCCCGCTAAAAGAACCTCAACTGTAACGCCCTCGCCTGCTAATGCAAGCATATCGTTTAAAATATCTTCAATTGTTGTTTTTTCGGGGTCAATGGAGTTTACATAAGCAGTAAACGCATCAATCATAGGCTTAAAGTCAACATAGGATGAGCCCTTGTTGTTGGAAATCTGGAATGCCTCAATAAACATCATTCCTATTTCGTTAAGCACTGCGTTAATTTGCTCCTCGGTAAGACCGGCTTCTTCAATTATCATACCAAGCATAGCCTCAAGCTGCGCTGTGTCAATTGACTGAGCATATGATACAAGGTAAGCATCAAATGCCTCAGCATACTCGTACACAACACCGTCTACAACATAATATACAGTGCCGCTTAAATCAGTTTCGTACTCACCGTCAGGACTGTCCTTTGACTGAACGTCAGCCTCTACCTTAACGTCGTAGCCGTAATCGCTCTTAGCAACGGTCATTACGAATTTTGCAATACCGTGTCCGCCATCAATAACGTTTTCAGCATCCTCGCCAGTTTCTGAAAGCACCCAAGAATTATCACTATAGGTCAAATCAAGAGTAAATTCTATCTTTAATGAAGCTGCCTCCTCAAGCTGTGACATAACAGCATTTGTTAAAACAATTCCTGCTGTTTCCTGAAGATTCGGCTTTTCGTTGTCATCTTGGTTTTCGTCACCGTTACCGTCCTGGCTTCCGTCCTGGCTTCCGTTTTGGCTTCCGTTTTGGCTTCCGCCTGTGGTACCGTTTTCGTCCTTGTTAACATTCTCATCATCGTTTGGAGCGTCGTTTACGTCCCCGTTTGAAGAGTTGCTTGTTGGATTTTGGTTATCTATATTTTCCTCATCGCAGGCAATGAGTGAAAATGCAAGCAAGATAGCCATTAAAATAAGTAAAAATTTCTTCATATCTTTTCTCCTTTGTTTGAATTTAGATATTTCTACCTTAATTATATTATACTTTATTCTTTATTGTCTGTCAATGTTTTCATAAAAAATTCAAATTTGCCAATTTTTTTACGCATATGTAATTCCTTGGAAGCTTTCGCTGCCCTCAAAGGCATACTCGCTTAGCTCGTCTGTAATCTCACCGCCGATTATAACCGTTGTCAAGCTAACGCAGTTTCCGAAGGTGCGATAGCTTATTGCGCCTACGTTTCCGTTAATAATTACCTTGGTAAGGCTATAACAGTTAAAGAACGCTTCCTTGCCTATTGAATACAGATCATACACAAATTCAATGCTTTGCAGGCTGTGACAGTTATAGAAGGCTCTTCCGCCAACAAAGTCTATTCTGTTTCCCACATCAATATTCTGCATAGATATGCAGCCCTCAAAGGCAGATATGCCGATTCCTCCACAGCCGTCGGGAATTACAACATCTGTCAGCCACTCACATTCATAGAAGGAATAATCGTTAACGTAATGCGTACCGTCGGGCACATAATAAACAAAATCCTGTCTTCCGATAGGGTATTTTACAAGTCTTGTTTTCGCCTTGTTGTAAAGCACTCCGTCTATGGAAGCAAAGCTACCGTTCCCTGTGTTTACAAAAATGTTTTTCAAGGTGTAGCAGCCGTTAAAGGATGTGGCATCTATGCTGTATACACTCTCTGATAAATGAATGTTTTCAATATAAGAGCCATTAAAGGCATCGCTCAAAAGCCTCATAACCGTGCTTGGTACATATACGGTTTTTACATACTCGTTTTCGGAAAAGGCAAATGAGCCTATGCGTGTTACTACCATACCGTCATAATTTGCAGGAATTTCCAAGTATTCCTCGGTACCCGTATAGCCGATAAGAGTTAAGCCACCGTCCTGATTGGTCACAAACTCAAAGCATTCCTCCTGTTGCCATACAGCATACAGGGTAAGGGGCTCGCTTATGTATATCATTTCATCAACATGGTACATTAACGCTCCATATGGGGACGTGGTCCAGCCCAAAAGTGTTTTTTCCTCGTCAAAGAAAACATCACACAAAAAGACCAACCCGTTTGCATCCTCATAAACCGTAACCCTTTCTCCACTTCCGTCGTTTTTGTCGTAGGTAACAGGCACTAAGCTTTCCGCCGTCCAAAAGGCGCACAAGGTTATGTCCTCATAAACCCTGTCGCTTGCAAAATCCCATTCCAAAAAGGAATTAAGATTTACCCAGCCAAGCAGAGTGTGACCCTCATAGGTGGTAGATATGTCCCCTGTAATAAGGTCGCCTTCCTTCACTAACATATCAGCAATGGCTGTTCCGCCCTCGGTTTCAAACTTTACTGTGTAATATATCTCCTCGGGCTCGTTTCCGTTTTGCTCGTCATCATTGGAATTATCTTCGTCAGGAACGCTTTGTTGTGTACCGTTTCCGTTTTGCTCATTACCGTCTTGACTGCTATTGCCATTTGAGCTGTTAGTGACATCGGAGCTGCTGCTTGAGCCTTTTCCTTGGTCACCTCTTTCATTTTCAGGCAAAAGATAATCAATGAGAACTACACAAAGCGCGCAAATACAGATTGCAAATGCTGACAGCACCGATATTAGTATTATCCATAGCCTTTTGTCGCCGCCCGGCTTGGAGCCTTGACTTTTCTCTTCATTATTAATAGGTGGCTCGTCACCCGAGCCTTGAATATTCTCGCTTACACCTTGGGTATCTCCCTCGGTTGTGCCCTCGGTCCCTTGGTAATTATTCTCTGTCACCTCAGTCACAGGTACGGGATTTACTTCATCTGCGCCTTCGGTTTTTTCTGCTACGTCCTTACCTTTAATATCAATGGTATCGTCTAAAAGCTGGTCAAAGGACACGCTGAATAAGCTTGACAGCTTTTTGAGCTTATCAATTTCGGGCTGACTGATACCCGCCTCCCACTTATAAACCGCCTGCCTTGACACCTCAACCCTAATGGCAAGCTGCTCCTGGCTCCAGCCCTTCTGTTTTCTTAGGTAAGTAATCTTTTCTGATATTTCCATTTCTGTCTCCTTGGAAAATGTTCTGCTCCTATTGTAGCATAAATCGGTATTTTAGTCAACAAACCATTGTTTACCAGTGTCAACCCTGGGTTTACATTTGGGTTTTGGCTTGAAAAATCGCACACGTGTAACCACTTTTTCGTGAAACAAAAAAGAAGCGTCTTGCTTTTTTCAAATCACCCATATAGCACACAAGTCAATTTCAAATCATATCTTTCGCAAAAAAGCTACATTAATTATATAATAAATCATAACCACCAGCCGTGCTGGTGGTTTGCACTGCCCCCTTAGGGCAAGTCAGTGGGCTGAGCCTAAAAGCTCGTCGAACAGTCTGCCATTTGCACGACTCCCACCGACCGCCCCTTAAGGGGCTTTTTTATTTGCCT
>JAFTZI010000095.1 GCA_017461055.1 Clostridia bacterium
AGCTTAGCTGGCCGTCCGATAAACCGCAAATTAAAATAGACTATATTTTTGTTTCTCCCGATATTGAAATTGTTTCCGCCGATATTCCTGAGCTTGTTGCCTCAGACCACAGACCTCACTTAGCCGAAATTAAATATTAGCGTTTATTTGTCCCTGCGGGCATATTAAAGCGCTTGACAACACAAATCCCACCGTATGCAAGAGCGCATACAGTGGGATTAATTATAAAAAATGACCCTTACAGACGTAAAGGTCATTTTTTAATTATTTTATGTAGTATACCAAAGCTCCGTGAGATTTTACGCTTGCTTTGATGGTGCCATTTACCTCTGTGCGTTCATTTGTCCATAATTCAAGGCAGGAAACAGGGTTCTCGATTTCCACATCGGTTAGGTCAATATCTATTTGGCTGTCACTCTCGCCTAAATTAAAGACAGCCACATATGTGCCACCCTCACAGCTATTGGCAACCCACAGGCAATGCTCAACTCCGTCAACGTCCCTTCTCCATACCTGGTGAGAATGTCGCGCGTTTTTGTGCATTTTTAAAATCTCTTCATTTGTGACAAGCTTTAATGTAAAATCGTCAAAGCCTGTCATTTCTCCACCTAAAATAAGGGGTGAGCGCATAATAGACCAAAGGGTCATATTGGTATAAAGCTCATCGTTTGTAAACTTTGTCCATTCGTTCTTGTCGTAGCATTGACGTATTGGGCCAAAGGGAAGCATATCGGCATCAGGCCAATGTCCTGCGCCTGAGTGTGTGCACCACTTTTCAGCGCGCTCGAACATTGCGTAAAGCAACCTCCAATCATCCCAAAAGTCATCGGTTATACGCCACATATTAGCTACCTGCTTATATAGCTCGCTCTTTTCAAGCCTTGAGGGTCCCGGGGACAAGCTGAATACCATATCACGACCGCAGGAGCGAATACACTTAGACATCAGCTTTAGCTCCTCCTCGTGATGCGGAAGCTCTCTTGCTATATCATCACACTTTACAAAGTCAACGCCCCAAGATGCATAAAGCTCAAAAATACTCTTATAATATTCGTAAGCGCCCTCCTTAGAAGCGTCCACTCCGTACATATCAGTATTCCAAAAGCAACCGTTGATACGCTTAAATTCCTCGCCCGGTACTTGCACCCAAACACCTGCAACCTCACGGGCTAATTTGTTTGTTCCCTTTATTTTACCACCGGCGTGTACAGCCTTTCTCGGAATGCCGCGCATAATGTGAATGCCGAACTTCAAGCCAAGGGAATGAACATAATCAGCAAGAGGCTTAAAGCCAAGTCCGCCCTTAGATGAGGGAAAACGGTTTTCGGCAGGAATAACACGTGAATATTCATCTATGCAAATATCAGCAAAATCGTTGTAGTCGTTGTTGTTAGCTGTTGGCTCATACCATTGAATATCTACAACGATATATTCCCAACCGTACTGCTTCAGATTTTTTGCCATATATTCGGCATTTTTGCGAACAGTTGCCTCATCTACGCTTGCGCCATAGCAGTCCCAGCTGTTCCAGCCCATAGGTGCGGTTTTTGCAATCATATAGTTTCTCCAGATTAATCCTTAATGTAATTTATAGCACCGGGGATAACCTTAATATCCACGCAGCTTTCCTCAAAAATTTCACCGTCTGCGCAAACAGCCTGACAGCCCTCGATTTTTATGCCTGTGCATCTTTTGTAAATAAGAATGTCGGAAACGTCATTACGCACAATTCCGTCATCATCAATCAATGCGCCCTTTTTAAAGTCGCCAACTATGCCGATAAATCTTGCACGTGATACATTTTTAATCAAAACCGCGTCTAAAAGTCCGTCGCTGACATCAGCAATAGGAGCAACCTTAAAGCCGCCACCGTACCATTTTGCATTTGCAACAGCAGCAAGCAAAAATTCGTCCTCTATTGTTTCAGTGTCCCCATTTTCATAGGTCAAGGTTACCTTAAGCTTTAATGGCTTTTTGCCAACAAGCTCTCCAACCACGCCTAAAATGTATGATGCCTTGCCTGTTACCAAGGGAAGCTTTTTGATTTTTGATGCTCTTCTTACAACCTCACAGTCAAAGCCCATATTAATAACGTTTATGGCGTACTTGTCGTTAAACTTCATAACGTCAACCAGGTGTTCACCGTATTCGCCATCAAAGGTCTTTACAAAGTCGTTTCCGCTTCCTGTGGGAATTATCTTAAGCGAGGCTCTTTCGTTGTTTCCGTCTGCCATTAAAGCATTTACCGCCTTAAATACAGTACCGTCACCGCCATATACCGTAAAGCAGGTGTCGGGGTCTGTTTTACAGGTGTTTTTAATAAACTCCGTTGCCTCGTCAGCAGACTGTGACATATAAACAAGCTCACTTGTACTAAGAGTTTCTTTGATTTTGGATGCTGTTCCCTTGCCTGCCATAGGATTAAGAACGTGCATTATTTTTTTAATTTTTCTTGAAACCGTTGTCTTTTGTTCCATATCTGCCACCTTACAATTATTTTTGGTTATCTGCAAGCCATTCTATTAAATCCGTTTCCTCAAAGGCTCTGTCCCAGCAGTTGTGCGATAAATCATCATATACAGTAAATTCCACGCTTCCGCCGTTTGCCCGAATGGAATTAACCATTGCCTCACTTTGACAAAGAGGAACAACGTCGTCACGTCTGCCGTGATATACCCTTACAGGCATACCAAGCGCCCACGCGCGCCAGTTCATACCACCGCCGCAAAGGGGTGCGATTTTATAAAATCTGTCGGGATAGGTCATAGCCATTTCCCAAGTGCCAAAGCCGCCCATGCTTATGCCGCAAAGCGAAACTCTGTCCTTATCCACATTATTATTTGCTACTATGTAATCAATTAAATTCAAAAGCTCTCTTTTGTAATCAATCCAAGTGGTATTATGTGGGCATTGGGGACTTAATGTATATACTCTTAAGTCCTTGTGATTTACATTATTTGTAAAAAGCTTGGGCACGCAGTACACCTTTAGCTTTTCTATATCGTCTCCGCGCTCGCCTGCACCGTGAAGAAAGACAATTAACGGAAGCCTTTCATTCTCCTTTACACCGTCGGGAGATGTAAGAATGTAATTAAGCTCTGCTCCTTCAAGCATTATCTGTTCAGATTTATTATATGATACCATAGTATTCTCCTATTATATAAATAGCTTATACATAGTAATTTTAACATATATATGTAGATTTGTCAACAAAAAGGGACTGTTACATTAAGAAAATCATTTGTACAATATAAACAAATAGCCTTCTCCAGTGGGAGAAGGTGGCACGCAAAGCGTGACGGATGAGGTGTTTTATAGTTAAACAACTACTCATCCACCGCTAAAGCGGTCCCCCTTCTGCACAAGGCACACCACAAGGGTG
>JAFTZI010000096.1 GCA_017461055.1 Clostridia bacterium
TCGCAACACATCAGTGATGTACAACAGTATGTGATCGATAAGCTAAATGTGCCTGTTGTGGGTCATATTTCCGACAACGTTTATGCCATTTCTCCAAATTTGGGAATTGTGGGCAGATTTCGCAGTAAGTCAATATTAAAAAAAGTGAAAAGGCTAATATCTCAATGTAACTATTTAGAGGTGTTCGCTGAAAATATGGCAGAAGAATATTCTAAAACTTTTTCGGTGCCATGTTATGTAATTGGAAAAGGAGTAGAAGTCAATAGCCTTTCTGGAGTATCGGTTAGTACGGATAACTGTAGAAAAAAGAAGTTCGTTTATACTGGAAATATAAATCAAGAGAGATTTAATTCGCTTTTGAAAATTGGCAAAGCCTTGCAACAGTTTTCGGGCGAAAACGGAGCGGTTTTAGAAATGTATTCTGCAACAATGCTTAATGAAAAAATGAAAAGAGAAATTAATTCCTGTCCTTGTATGCAATTTAAAGGGAAAATCAGCAAAGAAGAGGTAGATGAAGTGCAAAAGGAGGCTGATTTTTTAATCCACGTGGAAGGCTTTGGCCCCCAAGCGATATTTGAAGCTGGGATGTCTTTTTCTACTAAGATCATAGATTATATGTCTGTTGGTAAGCCTATTTTCGCCGTTGGGAGCGAAAGCATTAATTCAATACGAGTATTAAGCAATAGAAATGCGGCAATTGTAGCGAAAAATGAAGATGACATTAACACCAAAATCAAAGAATTGTTAAACAACGAGATAGATGTTAATACGGTTTTGCACAATGCACATGACTATTTAATAAATGAGCGTGATATCCAAAAAATTCAGGGTGGCATAAAAGAAAGACTTTTCAAATTATTTCACAAAGCAGAACAGTAAGATTTTTTAAACAGTGAGAGAGAAACATTACACTATAGTCAAAAGGAGATAGAAATGAGGGTATTACAGATAAATGCGGTATATGGCTTTGGCAGTACCGGTTTAATAGCGCAGGATATATCAAAAATGCTTGTTGACAGTGGCAACGAGTCATTTGTTGCGTATCAAAAAGCAAATGTAATACCGGAAAACTCCTATAAGGTCGGTAACAATTTAGACTGGAAATATCACGCAGTGCATACCCGTGTTTTCGGTAAGCAAGGGTATGCAAGCCGTGGGGAAACCAAAAAGCTTTTGAAGTGGATTGACAAGATAAAGCCGGATGTTGTTCACTTTCATAATTTGCATAGCAATTATATAAATTTGAATATGCTGTGTGACTATTTGAATCAAAAGAATATTCCGGCAGTAATTACTATGCACGATTGCTGGTACTTTACAGGAAAATGTTCTCACTATGTTGAGGCAAAATGTAATAGGTGGCAAGTTTCGTGCGGACAGTGCCCTCTTTTGAAAACAGAGGTGCCAAGCTTGTTTTTTGATAACACAAGCAAGGTATTGTTTGACAGGACAAGCAATTTGAAAAAAATCCCCAATTTAACATTGGTTGGATGCAGTGAATGGATTGCAAATGAGGCTAAAAAGTCTTTATTAAAGGATGCTAACATTGAGGTTGTGCGCAACGGAGTTGATACAAGTATATTTACTCCACACGAAAGTGACTTTAGAAAAGAGCACAACATAAAAAACAGTGAATTTGTCATTCTGGGAATGGCTAACAAGTGGGGCAGTGTTGCAAATCGCAGCACTGTTGAAAAAATAATTAACAGCTCAGACGAGAACACAAAAATAGTTATCGTTGGTTGTAATGAAGAAACAAAGGCGTATTTTGACTCCTTTGAAAACGTTGTCACAGTAGGCTTTGTAAAGGACAGACAATTGCTTTCCGATATATATGCTTCAGCCGACGTCTTTGTTAATTTAACTCACGCAGATACCTTACCAACAGTAAATATGGAAAGCATATGCTGCGGAACTCCCGTTATCACCTTTAATTGTACGGGAAGCCCTGAGCTTATTGATAAGGATAGCGGATATGTAGTTAATGAGGATGATGCTGAGGGCATAATCGAAAAAATCGAAAGCATAAAAAATGAGCCACTTAAATTTGATGTGGCTGAAAAGCAACATAAATTTGATAAAAATTTATCTTATAGAAGATATCTAGATATATATAGTACAGTTAAATTAACTTGGTAGTTTGAATTTTTCAGAGATGAAGGTAAACTTATGATTTGGTATTTATTAAACATTTTCATTTTGACAATTGCTTATTTATGGCCATCAAAATTAGAAGTCAGCGACCCTATAGACTCAGCAGTGAGCCAATCAACAAGAAAGAGGGTTTGCATTATTGGTAGCGTGGGATGGATAATTCTTTCCGGGTTGAGACACTATTCAATAGGCGATGATACGCAGTCTTATGGAGTTCGTTTTGAAAGTGGTAGTTCTTCTTCTTGGAACGATTTGTTTGAAAATTTGTATGAAAAATACATTTTAGGAGTCGAACACAAAGATCCGGGATTTTTTATTTTGCAAAAATTTGTGTCTGTTTTTACGAAAGAGTATCAAGTGTTTTTAATTTTAATAGCAGTTTTATTTTTTGTATCAATGGGCGTTGTTATTTATAAATTTTCTCGAAATCCATATGTTAGTTACGTATTGTTTTCTACTTTGTTTTACAGTTTCTTTGCCATAACAGGGAACCGACAAACTATAGCAACAGCAATAGCTTTGTTTCTTGGATATTTTTTGATAAAGAAAAGAAAATTTATTCCGTTTGTAATAACGGTGCTGTTAGCAAGTACTATACATGCATCTGCTGTAGCAATTATGCCATTTTATTTTATATCAAGAATAAAAATCAACAAAGGAACTCTTGTTGGATATATAGCAGCTATAATTTTAGCCTTTATGTTTAGATATCAACTGCTTGATATGTTAAAATTTATGGCTGGATATGATTCATATACTGATGATGAAACCGCAGCAGCTGGTACGTTTATATATTTGTTATTAGCAATAGGTCTTTTTGTGATAGTCTTTCACAAACGATTACTGGAAACAAATACGGAAGTAGTGAATGTATCTATCAATGCAGTGTTAGTTGCCTGTGCGTTTTCTTCGCTTTTGCTAATTAATCCTGCATTTATGAGGGTTGTGCAGTATTATTCATTGTTTTTGCTTTTCTTGCTTCCCGAAATGGTAAAAATATTACCTAAGAAAAACGACCAGAAGATCTTAACAATGATAATAGTAGGGATGCTGATTGGTTTATTTGTTGTAACCGGAGCAAATGTGACATATAAGTTTTTTTGGCAATAACATTAGAGACAAGATTTGTAGGAGAGAACTATGAAAAAAATATTGTTTTTTATCAATAGCCTTTCTGGTGGCGGAGCCGAAAAGGTCTTAATTGATTTGCTTAATATGTTGGATAAAAGCAAGTATGAAATAGACTTAATTTCTGTAGTTGGCGGAGTTCATAAGGCGTGCTTATCCAAGAATGTTAATTGTATAGCTTTGACCAAAAAATTTAGCATATTCAGTAAAATTTTATTTAAACTACCACCAAGATTATTCAGAAAACTTTTTGTAAGAAAAAAATATGATATAGAAATTGCATATTTGGAGGGGTTTCCGACAAAAGTAATAGCCTGTGGAAAAAAATCAAAAAAAATTGCGTTTGTGCATTGCGACGTTTCTGTTAAGCCTGTGCTTCAAAAAATTTACAAGACCCATGCTGAATGCCTAGCTGAGTATAAAAAGTTTGATAGTATGTGCTTTGTGTCAAAGAAAGCACTTGAGGCATATGAAAGTACTTTTGGAAAGTTGAGCAATGCAAGGGTTGTTCACAATGTGATTAATGCAGCAGATGTCAAGTCAAAATCTGAAGAAAATAACGATTTTGATTTTCATTCTAAAGGACTAAAGATAATTTCTGTTGGTAGGTTATCACCAGAAAAAGGTTACGAAAGGCTGATAAAAATAGCGGGACAACTTGAAAAAGAATATGAATTTGAACTTTGCGTATTAGGCGATGGACCAGAAAGGAAAAAATTAGAAGGACTGATTAAAGAATTGGATATCAAATCAGTTAGATTGTTAGGCTTTCAAAAAAATCCATATAACTATATGAAGAAAGCGGATTTGTATGTGTGCACATCCTTTTATGAAGGTTATAGCACAACTGTCACTGAGTGTATGATTTTGGGAATTCCTGTTTTAACCACTGATTGTGCAGGAATGGATGAAATTTTAGATGGTGGCAAATATGGAATTATAGTCAGCAATGATGAGACGTCTCTTGAGCAGGGAATAATAGGTGTTTTGGAGAACCATAATATAGTTGAGCAATTAAAATTAGCAATAGAAGAAAATATAGTGATGTCTGCAAATAGAATCTCAACAGAGGAATATGACAAGCTATTTGAGGAGGTTTTACAATGAGTATAGCAGTAAGCGTGCTTGTACCTGTTTATAATGTGGAAAACACACTAAGACGCTGTGTTGAAAGTATATTAAACCAAACTTTCAAAGACTTTGAAATAATTTTAGTTAATGACGGTTCTACTGATAATAGTGGAAGCATATGTGATGAATATGCACAGTCTTACAGCAATATACGAGTTATACATAAAAAAAACGAGGGACTTGGCCCTACAAGAAACATAGGTATAAAAGAGGCCAAGGGTGATTTCATCTATCATTGCGATTCTGATGATTGGTTGAAAGAGGATCTATTGGAAAAAGCATATGCGAAAATTACAGCCACAAACTCCGATGTTGTCGTTTTTGGATATGACATCTTCACTGAAAGAAATGGGGATATTATTCCATTTAGTTCGGTTTTTGTTGAAGATAACACGTATACTGATAAAAACGCGGTGCGTAAGTTTTTTGCTGAGCAATATTTCAATTCATTTGTGGTTCTTTCTGCATGCAACCGTATGTACAGGCGCGCTTTCGTTATAGAGAATAGCTTATACTTTCCGGAATTAAGAAGAAGCCAAGACGTGGCATACTCTTTGCTTTTATTTAACAGTATCGAAAGACTTGCGACTATTAAAGAGACTTATTATTGTTATATCATAGAACCCGGAGTATATAAGGGTAGAAGCTTTGACGAAATGATAGAAATTTACAGCATGGTATACGATTGGTCAAAGGATTATTTCACTAGATGGGGACTGATTGAAACCTCGGCAGGGAAAAAGCTTATAGATAATGTTTGCGAGCAAATAGCAAATTATTCTGCATATGCTTTTACAGTAAAATATCAAAAAGAATGGAAGAAAAATGCAAAAAAGCTTGTCACTGACGAGAAGATAAGAAATTATTTTTCCAGCTACTCTAACGAAAAAAAATCTCGCTTTATGAGTATTTTCTCTATTGGTATAAAAATCAAATCTCCAATCCTGCTTTTGTGGATATCTAAAATGGTTAGGAGAAAAATTAAGGAACAGAATCAAAAATGAAAAAACGAGCTTTAATAAATTTCGCATCTTCGCTAATTTACCAATTTACCAACTTACTCATAGGACTCTTGCTTCCTAAATTCTACACTGAAATTTTTGGTTCAACATATAATGGATTAAACCAAACCATTTCACAGATAATGAGTTTTTTATCTGTTTTACAATTTGGCATAGCAGCAGCATCCATCCAGCAGATGTTTAAATATATCGTTAATAACGATGAAAAAACTATCTCGGCAATATATTGGAATTCAGGAAAACAATACAAGAAAATGGGATATTTTTTCTTAGGAATAATTATTCCAATAATTTTTGTGTTTCCATTTGTTATAAAAGATGAATTGAATTATTGGCTTGTAGTTTCTTTTGTTCTCTTTAGAGCATTAAGTGCTGCAATAGAATACTTTTTCCAGGCTAAATACAGCATTATTCTTATTGCTAACAATAAAACCTACGCAATATATATAATCAATACAGCTTTGTTAATTTTCAGCACGGTTCTTCACTTTATCGTCTTGTTCACATTTGAAAATATTATTCTTTATCAAGCTGTAGCGGTTTTATCTACGCTGATCAGATTTGTTGTTGTAAACACATATGTGAGAAAAAATTTTCCTTATTTACAAAAAAATCGGAACAAAAAGATTGAACTACCCGATAATAACAAGCGAAAGGATGTGCTTGTCAGTGAGGTAGCTGGCATGATTATAGACAGTACAGATATGATTGTATTAAGCACCTTTTCCGGATTAATTTATACAAGTATTTATTCGGTATACAATTTTGTTGTTCTTGGATTAGGAAATGTACTTGGCAGCTGTCGCGAAGCGGTTTTTGCAGGACTGGGAAAAACATATAACCAAGACTTGAACAGATTTCGTCAAGAGTTTAGCGACTTTGAATCCATATATCTTTTTTTAGTGTTTTTCTTATATTCTGTGGCTTTATTTCTTTTCAAGCCGTTTATTTTGACTTACACTGCAAATATGGATGCGGAATATTATCTTGTGGGACTGCCAATCTTGTTCATTATATCAAGAATGTTAGTTAATTTAAGAATTCCCGCAATTGTTGCAATTAATACAGCAGGGCACTTTAAAGAAGTCAAAAAATACGCAGTTATAGAAGCCTTTATAAATGCAATTTTGTCATTAATATTGGTACACTTTTGGAATATTTATGGTGTTTTGATCGGTACAATAGCAGGTTCTCTGTTCCGTACACCCATATTGATTCATTATGCAAATAAGCATATTATTAAGAGAAAAACCTTTGACTACGTAAAGAAAATATTACTATGGTTACCGCTGTTTATCGGCACATATATATTAAGCATTTTTGTGAGCCTTGATTGTGATACACTAATTGATTGGGTAATCAAGGCAATACCTGTTGGCATTATCGGACTGATATGCGCATGTATATGGATGCTCATAATAGATAGAAATGTCTTTAAGAGCATGCTATCAGGAATAATCAGAAAGGTTTTTAAAACTAAGGAGAAACACTAAATGAATACCATTAAAAGAAAATTTTATACAATGATACATACTCCAAGGATATTTATGAAGAAGTTTTCAAGTACCAAGCTCTTTAAGCTTCTACCGGACAAGCTTGCATTAAAAATAATGTATAAAAATACCTTTTTGAAAAAGCTTGACCTGAAAAATCCTAAAACCTTTAATGAAAAGCTACAGTGGTTGAAGCTATACAATCGTAATCCCGAGTACACCAAGATGGTAGATAAATACGAGGCGAAAAAATATGTGGCTTCAATCTTGGGTGAGGAGTATATAATACCAACCTACGGCGTTTGGGACAGCTTTGATGAAATTGATGTTGATTCCTTACCAAATCAATTTGTGCTGAAATGCACTCATGGTTCGGGAGACGTAGTAATTTGTAAGGACAAATCTGAATTCGATGAACAAAAAGCAAAAATAAGGTTAGAAAAGTCATTAAAAACAAATTACTATAAAATAGGCAGAGAATGGCCATACAAAAATGTAAAGCCGCGTATAATCGCTGAAAAGTATATGGAGGATATTTGTACTGTTACAGAGCTTGAAGATGAGCAAGAAAAAGGGTTGACTGATTATAAGATATTTTGCTTTAATGGCGAAGCAAGGGTTATGCTGATAGCAACAGATAGATTTACATCAAAAGAGCTGAAATTCGATTACTTTGATCGTGACTTTAATTGGTTAGATTTCGACTGGACACATAATCGTTCTCAAACAAAGCCGAGCAAACCGGAAAAATTTGATGAAATGTTTGAGCTTGCCGAAAAGCTTTCCCAAGGAATTCCTCAGGTTAGAGTAGATTTTTACCAAGTTGCTGACTTGATTTATTTTGGCGAATTAACATTTTTCCACGCAGGTGGATGGGAGAAATTCAGTCCTGAAAAGTGGGATGAAACCATGGGCGAGATGATTAAGTTACCACAAAAAAAGAAATGATATATGGGAGTAGCTAATGAATGTAAGAGATTTGCTGATGGCTCTTGTGCGATATGCAATTAAGGACGAGACATTTGATATAAGTGCTGTAAAAGAGTCTTTAAATGAGTCTTTAAATGAGAATAGATTAGCTACTCTTTTTAAGGTGGCAAAAAAGCACGATGTTGCGCATCTTGTGGCCTTTGCTTTGGAGCAAAACGGTCTTTACTTCGAGGGCGAGGTATGGCAAGGCTTTTTGAAGGAAAAGGAGCAAGCAAAGCTGCGTTACGAGATGATACAAGCGGATTTTGACGAGATATGCAAATGCTTTGACAAAGAGGAAATTGCATATGTTCCATTAAAGGGAGCGGTGATACGTGCGTATTACCCTGAGCCTTGGATGCGCACAAGCTGTGATATTGATGTTTTAGTGCGTGAAGAGGAGCTTGATAGGGCAGTTAATGCTTTAGTAAGTGGCTATAGCTATCGTGTGGATGGGAAAAAAAGCTATCACGATATTTCGCTTTATTCACCCTTCGGTATGCACCTTGAGCTTCATCATAATATTAAAGAAACAATTGACAAATATGACGAATTATTGACACAGGTCTGGGAATTTTCTTACCATTGTGACGGTGCCAAGCATTTGCAAACAAATGAGTTTTTAATGTTCCATTTGACAGCACACATGGCATACCATTTTATAGGTGGAGGATGTGGCTTGCGCTCCGTTTTAGATTTATGGCTGCTGAAGCAGAAAATGGTATTGAACGGTGAAAGGCTAAATGAGCTTCTTGAAAAAGCAGAGCTTGCAACATTTTTTAAGGCTGTTATGGACCTTGGAGAGTATTGGCTCGGAGAAACAAGCGAGGTTAGCCAAGTCGTTTTGGAAATGGAAAAATATATTCTTTTAGGTGGCGCGTATGGTACAGGTAAGCAAAGCGCTATATCTAATCAAGTAAAAAAGGGTGGCAAGACAAGGTATTTTTTGTCTAGAGCCTTCATGCCATACGAAAGCTTATCTATTCTATATCCTGTAATTAAGAAGCATAAAATATTAACACCGTTTTGTCAGATTTTGCGTTGGTTCGGAGTAGTATCGAAAAGTAAAAGAATAAAAAATGAAATAAAAAATGTTACATCTGTAAGCCAAGAGCAGACCGAGGGCGTGCGTTCGCTTTTGAATAGCTTAGGATTGTAGAAAGGAAGAGCATGCTATCATTATTTGAGAAGGGTATAGTTGAGCTTATAAAATGTGCATTAAACGGTGGAAAGCCTAAGCTTGATGATAGCTTTGATTTTGAAGAGGCATACGAATTTGCACAAAAAAGACAAATTACTCCAATTTTGTTTTACGGTGCATCAAGCTTAGATGGCTTTATGGACACCTTAATAGGCAAAAGGTTTTTCAAATCAACTATGAATTTGAGCTTTTATTGCGCTGAGCAGAGTGAAACTATCAGTAGTGTTAAATCAGCCTTCAATGAAAATGGAATAGATTATTTAGTGGTAAAGGGAACAATCCTTCGCAATCTTTATCCATATCCCGAAATGCGTCTTATGAGTGATGCAGATATATTGATTAGAGAAGAGAATTACGAGCAGATTAGGCCTATTATGCGTGGGCTTGGTCTTGTGGAAGAATACGAAAGTGACCATGAGCTTGTGTGGAAAAAGGGAGAATTTACCATCGAGCTTCACAAGCGTCTTGTACCATCGTACAACAAGGATTATTATGAATATTTTGGCGATGGCTGGAAAATTGCTACCATTAAGGACGATAATACAAGCGAATATTTCATGTCTGCCGAGGACAATTTTATATATAATTTTGTTCATTACGCTATGCACTATCGTAACAGTGGAATAGGTGTTAAGCACGTAACAGATTTTTTTGTTATGATGGACAACAATCCGGAGCTTGATTTTAATTATATCGAAACGGAGCTTGAAAAGCTTCAGCTCCTTGAATTTTGGAAAAACACAAAAAAGCTTCTTGATGTGTGGTTTAAATCCGTCAATAGTGATGAAATCACTGATTTTATGACCCGAAGAATTTTCGACAGTGGCGCTTACGGAACACTTGAAAACAAACTTAACTCAGAAGCTGTGAGAACCTCTAATACCGGAAAGAATGTTAAAGCTAACAAGATGTTTAAGGTCATTTTTCCGTCGTATAAGGGAATGTGTCAAAAGTATAGTGTTTTAAAGAAAGCCCCCATTTTGCTGCCAATAATGTGGATTGTTAGGTGGCTCGAAGCAATATTTAATCCATCTAAAATTAAGGCTCAGAAGAAACAGATTGATATGATTAGCGAGGAAAGTGTCAATAAATATCAAAGCGAGCTTAATTATGTAGGTTTAGATTTTAATTTTGATTAAGAGGTTGACATGCCAAGGGAAAAGATTAAAAAGGAAAGAAAAAAGTTTTGGGGCGAGTTTAAGACTTTTATATCAAAGGGAAGCGTTGTTGATTTAGCTGTTGCCCTTGTTATAGGTACTGCCTTTAACAAAATCGTTTCTCAGCTTGTGGATAGCTTTATAACTCCACTTATAGGAATAGTTTTGGGTGGCTTTAGCTTGGACGATTGGAAATGGGTTTACAAGGAGGCAGTGCTTGATACAGACGGTGTAACCGTCTTAGAGGCGGAAATTGCCTTTACTTACGGTACGTTTTTGCAGGCAGTAATTGACTTTTTAATAATTGCCTTTACTGTATTTGTAGTGGTTAAGCTATACACCAGGGTAAGAAAGCACATTGAGGAAGAGGCAAAAAGGCTAAACGATGTCTTAAATCCCGAAGAGGTTGAGGCGCGCAAAAAAGCCGAACAGGAAGCCAAAGAAAAGGAAGAGCTTCAAAAAAAGCTTGAGAGCGAGCGCTTAGCCGAAATTGAAAGGCTCAAGCAAGAAAAGGAAGAGGCTCAAAGAGAATATTTCAAAACTCAGCAAGAGCTCTTAACCCAAATCCGCGACGCATTAAACAAATAAGCAGGCGTTTGAAAGCTTTACCGATAAAAACAATGGCGGCTGACTCATTAAGAATCCAGCATTATCAAGTAAAACAATATTACACAAAAAACGGAATTTCTTGGGAAATTCCGTTTTTTATATTCTTAATGAGCCGCCTTTACTTTGAGGCTTGACAGATTAGGAGGAGAAATTTTCGGTTCCACCCTAAGGTGTCAGCCTCTTTTGTTTTAATGCTGCTAATCAAAGTTTATCTCTGCTCAGCTTTTCATCTGTTGGGGTTTTTCCGTACTTTTTTCTGTACATTCTGCAAAAATAGCCCACGTCGAAAAATCCGCACAGCTCCGAAACGTCTTTTGTCATAATGTCGGGAGAAGCCAGCAAAAGAGCGCGTGCGTGTTGTAATCTTATGTTCATAATATACTCAAAAACAGACACGGAAAAATGCTTTTTAAAATCGTGGCAAAGCTTTGACACCGAAACATGAGAATAGCTTGCAAGCTCGGACAGGGTCAGCTTTCTGTCTAGATTTAAAGCTATGTATCTCGCTGTGTCATTTAGCCAATCGGGTATGTCAGGATTTTGCTTAGAAAGAAAATCCACAAAAATCGAATATGCCTGAACAGACAGCGCTCCTTGGTCGCATCCGTTACGATAATCGTACAGCAGCTTTTTAATCAGTGAAACATATTTTTCAACATTTACATTTTCTTTAAAAAGCAAGCCCTCATCCGTTAGCTTTTTTGCCAAGCTGTTTAGGGCATTTCCTTTTATAGTCAAAAAGGCGCTGATAAGTCCGTTTTCATTAATATACTCGACGGGTGTGTAGCTTTTTGTAAAAAATGCACACCCCTTTTGAAGCTTGTAGCACTTGCTTCCGCAATGCAGGGTGCCTTCACCGTCCAAAACCAACAAAAGCTGATGAAAGGGCATAATACGTCCCTTCACATTTTCTTGCTCATAATAATCACTGGCTGTATAGAAGGCTATGGGATAAATAAGAGCCTCCTGTAGACCCGTATTTAATGTAAACCGTCTCATATGTTCTCCTTTGCAAGATAATTCTATCTTTATGCAATATATTTCATTGACTTGGCATTATTTTTGCAATATAATTATATTAGCACGTATTTGTGCATAAGTCAAGTAACCAAGAAAAATAAAGGAGCCGTAATGTTTGATTTGGCAAGAAATTCTTCCTTTTGGGAGCGTGTAAGAACAGATGATACATACGCCCTTCACAGAGAAGAAATTAAGAATAAATACGAAAGAGTTTTTCAAAAAGCGCCAAGGGCGCATACCGCTTGGGAGGTTTTAAGCTATCCTGATGTGCCCAACCCCAATGATATAAATCCTTTATACAGCCATTTGCAGACATCTGCCCTAATGTCCTTGATTTATCCCGATGAGGAAAAATATTTAAGGAGCTTAATTGAGTCAATTTGGGAGCTTTGTAACGAGTATAGCTGGGCGCCCTTAGGCCATTACAATGGCTACTATGACAGAACTCCAAAGGATTTTGACCCGGGTCTTATTGATATTTTCGGCGCGTCCCTTGCATTTTCAATGGCTGAAATAAAGAGCTTATTTAAGGACAGACTGCCAAAGCTATTGGTGGACAGAATGACCTATGAAATAAGACGCCATACAATAGAGCCTTATTTAACACGTAAGTTCTTTTGGGAAACACATAACAACAATTGGACAGCGGTTTGCACAGGCGCAGTGGGCGGAGTTTTAATGTACGAGGACCCCGATGAGCTTTACCGTCAGCTTCCGCGCTTGCAGGCCTCTATGGAATGCTATCTTAACAGCTACGATGATGACGGAATGTGTGTAGAGGGCACAGGCTACTGGTGCTTTGGCTTTGGATTTTTCTCAGTGTATGCTATGCTGCTTCGCGAATTTACCAATGGGGAAATAGATTGGTTTAAAAATCCCAAGGTAAAGTCAATAGCGCAGTTTATTCAAAAAATGCACCTTCAGCCAAATGTTCTTGCTATGTTCAGCGACGTTAATGTTAAGGAAGGCTACCTTTTGTTCTTGCCCCATATGCTAAAATCCGTTTACGGTGATGCAATTGAAAAGCTTACACAAGACAGAGCCACGGTAATAGCAAATTGCCATTGGGCATTTGCAGTACGTGCGGTGGCATATTATAACCCCGATTATGTGGGAAACAGGCTTGAAAACCGTACATATTCAGCCCCCGTTACCAACTATTTTATAAAGAGAACCGATAACTATGGCTTTGCCTTTAAGGGTGGAAATCAATGGGAAAGCCACAACCACCAGGATGTGGGCTCCTTTATTCTTGCAAGAAATAATAAGCAAATTTTCTGCGATTTCGGTTATAACGGGCCCGGCGAATGGAACCCATCCCGATACAAAAACTTTCACCCCTCATCATTTTCCCACAGCGTTCCGTATTTTAACGGTATAGGACAGGGCGGTGACGATGAAAATAAGGCAAGAGCAGTCTTTGATGAAAAAACAGGCTGGGTTTATATGGACTTTACTCTCGGCTACGGTAAAACAGAGCATCCAACTCTTGTTCGCGCCGAAAGGAGCTTTTTGCCACTTGATGATAAAATCACCGTTCACGACAAATTTACCTTTAAGGACAAGGCAAAAATCACAGAGCGCTTTGTTACCACAATTAAGCCCAAGTCAGACGGTAGTACTGTAATTATAGATGACGTAAGGCTAAGTGTAAAGAGTAGCGCTTGCCTTAATATAATAGAGCAGAGCTATTCCGATCAGCTTCCCGATGAAAACGGAAACTACAATAAAATCTGTTATTTGATTGACTATACATTAAAGGACGAAACGGAGTTTATTGCAGAAATAGATTTTTTAAAATAAAGGATTAAAGGAGAAAAAATGAAAAAGAAAATATTTTTAATTGCATTAACGGTTGCCCTTTTTGCCTGTGCCCTTGCAATTTCAGTAGGCGCAAAGGACATACCTACGGGATATTACGACCTTGAGGGAAACGAAATAGTTGTTCCGACCTATGACAGTGAAGGAGACTCTCTTGTTTGGGTACGCTCTACACGATTAGACAGAGCAGAGCAAAATGGAATAGGATTGGCAAACGGTAAAAAGTATTATGAAACCAATTATGAGGAAACAACATACTACATATTTGGAATTAAAACAAAGAAAGCCATAGATATTGATAAGAATTATGCATTTGTTTTTAAATCAGGAATTGGAATAAGCGATAATATTCTCGTTATGAATCTTGACGGGATTACCCATTCGGACGGAACGGGCGTTAAATATTTCGGTTCCAGAGAAGGCAACATGTTTAAGTATGTATATATTCCTGCAAGCTTTGTTTCGCTGACTAACACCGGCGATAACACACAGATGTTTAAGGATTGTTCGCAGCTTGAGATTGTAGAATTCGAAACAGGCTCACAAATAACAGAGCTTAAGCCAATCGCCTTTAGAGGCAGTGCTTTAACTGAAATAACTCTGCCCGAGGGTCTTACGTATATTGACGAGAGAGCCTTCGATGATTGTACAAGCTTGAAAAAAGTTTATATACCGAGAACGGTTACATTCATTGATGAAATTGCGTTCAGAGGTGTTACGGGTGCAGAATATTGTTTCACAGGCTCCCAGGAAACAACAAGCGGTTGGGAAATTGCAGATGCAATACAGTATGTAAACCACTGTGATGTTTACTATGGTAGTGAGCACAGCGAGGGCGGCTCAATCTGTGAAAGATGCGGAATAGTTATATATTGTGAAGACCCTACACACAATCTTGATATCAGCATTACATATGAAAGCTTTTTAAAGGAAGGCATAAAGAGTGTAAAATGCTTGGATTGCAATTCAGCACCAATGGAGAGCAAGGTGTCTGCATTGTTTGAGAGTAAGGGTTACTCCGCGCCTGAAAACGGCAGTGGCGGAATAGCAATCGGCTTTACTTTAAACGGTACAGCAATTAATGAATACACAGAAATAACAGGTAACAGCTTAAGGTACGGTCTGTTTGCGGTATTAAAGGACAGACTTGGGGAAAATGATATATTTTCCGGTAACGGAGATACAGCCGAGGGAGTTATCAGCGCAGAAATAACAAGCTATGCTTTTTCAGCCTTTGAGCTTAAAATAATCGGCTTTACAGATAAGCAAAAGGACACAAAAATTGCCTTTGGAGCTTATGTAGCTGTAACTAATGACAAGGGAACAACCTACTCTTATTTGCAAAACGGAACACCCGAAGCAAATGAAAAATATTGCTTTGCTTCGTTTAACGACATTGTAGGAACTCTTAATAGCTAAAAATTAAAAGCAAGAATAAAGGAAATCCTTTGTTCTTGCTTTTTCTTTTGGTGCCTTTCGGGCGTGGAAATAAGCCCATAGTACCTTGTTTCAACTTAAATTTTATGTTTTCGTTTAAAGATCCATTCGCTACGCTCAGGATGACAATAGGCAAAAACGCACTGTCATTCTGAGGCTTGCCGAAGAATCCGCTTTGCTTTGTGCGAGGCTTGAATGGCACGAGCATAAAAAAGATCCATTCGCTACGCTCAGGATGACAGGTTAGTTAAACTCAATGGCGCCCTTAACCAACTCGAGATGACAAATTGTAAAGTTTTAGATGAAACAAGGTACTATGTGTGTGCAAACCACCAGCACTTGTGGTTATGATTTTCATTAAGATTTAATCGATTTTAGCCCACCCTGTGTCTGAATTTAACGCTTTAGAGTGATTATATATTCATTGTTCTCTTGGGCTTTCAGCGCAAATGTGCCTGTTGTAGCTTTTCCGTCTATGCTTATCTCAAATTCGTAATCTCCGCCGAAGCCGCGGAAGCTTACCTCACCGTTCTGCGAGCAAAGCTCTAAATTTGTGCGCCAACGCTTATTTATAAGGGTATCAAGAGCTTTATATGCAGGCTTGGGTGTCATATCAAATCGAACCAAGCCACCGTAGTAGACATTTTCACCAACGGTCATATTTCCTTGAGTGCTTCTTATTCTTTCAGGTGTAGGATTTTCCACATAGGCATAGCCATCAACTAAATTCCAATATATAATTTGCTCCATATTAGGATGTGAAAACCATAGGGTATAGAGATACTCTATCAGCCTTGCCTGTATTTCCTCGTTTTCTGCATCATTTGAGTAAGCGGGTATTGTAATTTCGGTCACCTGCAAATGATTTACAAGGCTTGAATACAAATCCATATGCTCATAAAGGGAAATGGGGTTGTAAAGATGCTTTGCTCTTTCCATTTCAGCAGCTTTATCGCAAAACATATGATATTGCATACCGATAGCATCAATTCTGACACCCTTAAGCAAGTTGGCTTGGATGTAGGCATAATAGTTATCGGTTGCGCGGCAGTTAGCCCACCAGCAGGCTTCGGTATATTCATTTATAGCCAGTTGATTGTTAGGAAAATACTTTTCAGCTAACCTGAAGCACCACTCCACATAGTCGTTTTCATTATAAAACTTGGTAGCGCCTGCGTTATAATCCCAAAGCATTTCATTTGTTACCTCAATGGTAGGTATTTTATCTGCATATCTTTGGGCAATTTCCTTATATCTGCTTTCAAGCGCTTCCTTGACCTCGTCCACGCTCGCATTAGCTAACCATTCCGGAAATTGATGCTCATAGGCTAAAGCATGCTCTCTTGGCTCAATTCCGTTTTCCTCGCAGAATTCTATACACAAATCAATGGCGGGGCGGCGATAGTATTTAGGTGAATCCTTATCATACCTTGTTTTCCCCTTTTCCGGCTCTATGGAGGTCCAATAAAATGGCAGAGTCGCCATATTAAATACCCTTTTAAAATGCTCCTTATAAAGCTCGTTCTTTTCCTCTGTTTCTAGCTCATCAAGTAAGAAAAGGTTAGCGCCAAACTTAAACTCGTGCCCAACCTGTTTAACCTTGACCCTTGCCCCCGATATCTTAGCCCCGTTTTCATCCACGATAGAAATTCGCATATCACCCTTGCGGTATTTTTCTATGTTTTCATTTACCGTGCCTTCGAAAAAATCCTTGTTATTTTCAAAGTATTCAAGCACCCTGTATCTATCCATAATATTCTCCTTATATTATAAGCTAATCCTCAAATATTTTTAATTCAATTAAATTATATCACAATTATTGCTGTAAGAAAAGTATAAATTGATAAAAAATTTTACCGTTTTATAATATGTCACACGAAAAGACACTTGAATTTCATTTCACTGTGTGATACAATATAATAAATAAAAATTTACAAAAAGAGGTTGACAAAAATGAAGAAAATAGCGGCTATAATTATGATTCTTGCGTTTGTCGCGCTTGCACTTGCAGGCTGTCAGCAAATCGAATTTGAGGTTAGCTTTGTTTCAGACGGTAGCGTGGTTCATACCATAAAAACCACCGGCTCTGAAAGCATAAAGCTACCGCAGGACCCGACAAAGGAGGGCTATGTTTTTGACGGTTGGTATTGGGACAATGGCACATGGCAAAGACCCTTTACCGCATCCTCGCTTATAAACGAGCCTTTAAAAAGCAATATGTCCGTTTATGCAAAATGGACGCCCGAGCAGGACGCCACACAAAGCTACACAGTAGCCTTTAACACAATGGGCGGTAATGCTTGTGACAGCCAGAGTGTTCTTTTCAATGGCTTGGTAGTAAAGCCAAGTGACCCAAGCAAGGATGGCTACATTTTTGCAGGCTGGTACAAGGAAGCGGATTATCAAACAAAATGGGATTTTACCACCGACAAGATTACATCCGATGTTACCATTTATGCTAAATGGGTGTCATCAATTGATTTCTCTGCCTGTGAAATACTTTCTGTTGAGGGAGCAGAAATAAACGGAAAAGAAATAACGATGCAAATTCCGAATGCTCAAACGGTGGTGGCAATTTCCAATATAATTACAGTATCGCCTTATGCCACATACGTTGTTTCAAATGATATTTACGGTAATGACCAAATATCATCAGGCACCGTCACCCCGAACGTGGGAGAAAATACATATTACATCCTTGTCACCTCAAACGATGGCTCAAGCAAGGCGCAATACACAATGAAAATAACAAGAGAGCCAAATCCAAATAGCGTTACAGTTACAGTGCTGGTGGACGGAAACGCCACTACCTATAACATAACACTTGGAGAGGCGATAAATGCACCGGAGACACCGAGCAAGGACGGATACAATTTTGTTTGTTGGCTCGTAGACGGAGCGCCTGTTTCCTTCCCGTACACACCAAGCACAGATGTTACTCTTACTGCAAAGTGGGAGTTGGCAATAGACCAAAGCGCTTGTGAAATACTTTCCTTTGAGGGAGCAACCGTAAACGGTAGGGAAATAACTATGCAAATCCCATTTGAGCAAGCAGCGGTTGCGATTCCTAATATTATAAAGGTATCTCCAAATGCTACATATATTGTTTCAAACGATATTTACAGTAATGACGAAATAATATCAGGCACCGTTACACCAAATGAGGGCGAAAACGTATATTATATTCTTGTTATTTCGGGTGATAGCAAAAACAGAGCGCAGTACACCTTGAAAATTACAAGAGAATTAAACCCTGTAATTACAGTTACAGTTTCAGTAGACGGAAGCAAAACTACTAAAGAGGTTGCACGCGGAGAAGCAATGAATGAGCCCGAAGCGCCAAGCAAGAAGGGTTACTATTTTATGAACTGGCTTTTAAACGGTGAGCCTGTTTCCTTCCCATACACACCAAGCGAAAATGTTACAATTACTGCAAATTGGGTAAGTGAAGATGAGGCATACCTTGTAGAATTTTCAGTTAACAGCGAGGAAAGCCTTAACGGAGCTCGCAAGAGTGTTGTTGTGCTGAAGGGAGAAGCTCTTTCCGCTATTTTGGAAAGCCTGCCCACTGCAAGCAAGAATGATTACAGATTCAAGGGCTGGCAGGACGAAAACGGTGAAAAGATAACTCTTGATACGGTTGTTAAGAGCAATATTGTGCTTTATCCTGTATGGGAAAGGATTGTATATTGCTTGGATGGAACAGAAAAACATCAATGGGGCGACTGGGAGCATAAAGAGCCAACCTGCACAGAGCCCGGGGAAAAGAAAAGAACGTGCTTAACCTGTGCACACGTGGAGTATGATGATGGCGGTGAGCCAACAGGACACACTCCAAGCGGAGCATATTCCTTTGAAATGAAGGATGGAGTGCCTGTTAAATTATTTGCCTGCAAGGACTGTAACAAGGACATATATGTTGCCTTTAAGCCCATTACCAATGAAAGCTTTGAAGCTCCTGTGATAGACGGCAATGTGTTTGGTATTGCAAATGCACCAAATTTAATCGACGGAAATTTTGAAGAAGAAAACACAGGAAGCGTAAGCGCAAATCAGAGCCCTATAACAATCACATTAGAGGCGAAGGAGCCTGTGTATGTGGACATTATTGTCGTATCAGGTCAAGGAACACGCACACACAACGTGATGGTGACCTATGAGGATGGCACAGAGGTGCCCTTGGGTGTCGGCAATATAGGTACAGTAAAATATTATGAGGTATATGCAAAAATTTCAAAAATCACCTTCAATATGGAAAGTCCGGGCTATGACTATATATACGAAATTGCCGCCTGCGCAGAAATAGGTCACGCAGAAAATAACCACTATTTCAAGGAAACCGCAACGGTTGACAATAGCACAGGTGCTATAAGCTTAACAAAAAAATGCGTTGTATGTGACGCAGAAGAAACACAAAGCTTGACAAACATAACCTATAATAGTTTCCAAACTCCTGTTGTGGAGGGCTCAGTTTATGGCGCCGGTAATGTGTTATCCTTAATTGACGGTGTGTTCCCAACCTCATTAGCCGGCAACGGTGTTACTCCAATGGGACAAGGTGAGGTATCAGTTACTTTGAATGCCAAGAATAATGTGTATGTTGACTACTTACTCGTATATGGCAAGGGTGCTTGCACATATACTGTAAGCGTTACATATGAGGATGGCTCAACGCAAGTAATAGGTTATTCGTCCTTTGGAAACTTCACTACCTCCGCCTTTGAAATTGGCGCAAATGTTAAAAGCATAGAGCTTGTAATGCTGTCACCCGGACAAGGTAACGATTTTGTATTGGAGCTTGCCGCTTGTACAATTAATTGACAGTATAAAATACTAAAGCATAAAAATAACCACTCGGTACCGTTTACGCAGTATCGAGTGGTTGTTTTTGTATAATGAAAATTTAGTTAAGGTCTTAAGCCCATTCCGCCCTCTAAGGTAAGGGTTTCACCGTTCATATACTTAAAGTCGGGAGAGGCAAGCTGAACGCAGACTCACCTAAGCCTGCCCTTGTGAGGGGAGGTGTCGCTGTAATGCAAAAAGTATAGTAAAACTATAAAAAGCGACGGAGGGGTAGTCCGAGGCAGAGTTAAGGTCTTAGACCCATTCCGCCATCTAAGGTAAGGGTTTCACCGTTCATATACTTAAAGTCGGGAGAGGTAAGCTGAACGCAGACTCACCTAAGCCTGCCCTTGTGAGGGGAGGTGTCGCTGTAATGCAAAAAGCATAGTAAAACTATAAAAAGCGACGGAGGGGTAGTCCAAGGCAGAGTTAAGGTCTTAGACCCATTCCGCCCTCTAAGGTAAGGGTTTCACCGTTCATATACTTAAAGTCGGGAGAGGCAAGCTGAACGCATACTCTGCCGATTTCCATTTCCGGGTCGCCAAAGTGACCCGCAGGCGGCATTTTAACATTTGCCTTAAATGCGTCGGGGTAA
>JAFTZI010000097.1 GCA_017461055.1 Clostridia bacterium
GCTTGCTATGCTCGCCGGCACAGCGATAGCAGTAATAACGATTGCGGCAATTACGATTACAAGAATGATTCTCTTAATAAGCGTAGGATTGTCTTTCAGCTTCCTGATCGTACCTTCTGCCTTAATCTTCTTTACGAGCTTTATGACGGCATAAGTCAGAATAGGCAAGCCCACCGAGATAGCCGCAATCAAGCACATGATGGGCGTGTCGATGCCGAACCAAATGCCTTGTATCACAAAGAGCGTAACACCAAGCGCGAGAATGATACCGCCGAGGATAAGACCGTCCTTTTTTAGTAGCATAAGAAGTAAGCCAAACGCCACGGTGACGATACCTATACCAAGCATGAAAGGCATAATTGCACCAAGTATTAGGGATAGACCGCCAAGAGCAATAAGCACAATGCCTATGATCTTGTATATGGGAAGATTCTTTTCTACGTAAACAACCTTTGGCGGTGCTTCTTCACCGTTTGCAAGATATTCAACGCTAACGCCAAAAATCCTTGCAAGCTCTATAAGGTTGCTCGTGTCCGGCTCTGTCTGATTGGTTTCCCATTTGGATACAGCCTGCCTTGAAACGTCAAGTAGCTCGGCAATATATTCTTGTGATAAGTTCTTTTCTTTACGGCATTTTGCGATACGCTCACCGATTGTCATAGTAATAAACCTCCGTTCTCGATAATAGAGGGGTGGATACGTAGCATTTTTTGCCGCAACTGTCGCCCTCGTGGTAGTATTTTACCATTAAAGCCGAAAAAACACCACCAACTATCGCGCAACTTTAGGTTGCATCGGGCTTTTTCTACAAAAATATTAAGTATTTCGGTAATTAAAGCCTGCGCGTAAAAGTGCGTCGCAGGCTTTTTGTTATGTCTATTATTCCGCCTCAGCCCAATGAAGATTTACATTCGTTTCCTGACCTATTTCCTCGTCTATGTACAAACCGTAATCCCATTCCTCATCCCAAGATTCTCCGGGAGCAGACATTTCAAAATAAATATCTGTAAATCCGCTACCTATAAAGCAAGCCCAGCCAATTTCTTCAACGGACGCAGGAATGGTTATGGTTTTGAGATTTTTGCAGTAGGCAAAGACATTGCCCGTGATTTTCTTAACGGTGTTTGCTATAGTAACGGATTCTAAGGAATCGCACTGCTCAAATGCACTTGCGTAAATATATTCAGTACCTTCACCGATTACAACAGTTTTGAGTTTGGGACACAAATAAAAGGATTGCACACCTACTATGGCAGAACCATTGATGATAACAGTTTCAAGATTATCCTGTTTTGCAAAGGCTTTCATACCAATTTCCTTAACGCTGCCGGGAATCGTTACCGAAGTAAGATTGTCCTTGCAATTACCAAAGGCATACATCTCGATTTCAACAACGGGCAATCCTCTGTAAGTAGAGGGAATCACCACATCGCCACCGACATATCCGGGGCCAATGTCGGAAAGAATATAACCGGTTTTGTCATAGTTTAGTACAAATATATATTGCTCCTTACGAGCGCATACATCGCAGATGCCGTTTTTATCCTCGTCAATGTGTTGTTCCTCAATAATGTCAAAATCGCACTTGTTCCAACTACAATAAGTAATGCGCCAATGAACTTCCTCGTCGTGCTGCCATTCGCCTTGTGTATGCTCGTGCTTCAACGAGTCACAAGATGCAAGAAGGGTTACGCACATAATGGCGCAAATTAAAATTGCAAGAAATTTTTTCATAGTGTTTTTTCTCCTTTGATTTGTTTTTGCTTTTATTTAATAAGCTCGTTGAAGGGCTTTATTAACTTGGAATTGTAGTAACTGTATTCAATTTTTCCGTAAGTTCCTGTTTTGAGCCATCGACTTTCTCCGCTTACAGTAGCATACAACCATACTGCCAAATTGTATTTATCTGTTTCGGCAGCTTCTTCGGCTTGTTTATCTGTAAAACAAGTGATGAAGTAGATGTAATCGCTGTCAGAATCTTCGGTTAAACTCGCTTTTATGTAGCAAAGTTGTGAGCTTTCGGCTTCATCCTTATGCTCTCCGTGTGTCACGAAATAGCCTGCATCCTCGTATGCCTTTATAATATCCTCGCAGGATATTTCTTTCGGCTCGGCGCTATTACCGCAAGCTGTAAACAAAAAGCAGAGCGAGAATAGCAAAAGTATTGACAGTAACTTTTTCATAATTATTCTTCATTTAATACATAAAAGCCACTAAGAGGTGCTTCTGATTTATAATCAAGTGTTATTAAGGTGTTATACGAAAAATTCTTCGTTCCGTATTCGAGATTCTTTGTTTCATAATCATAAAGCGAAATGATGCAGAAAATTAGTTCACCGTCCTCGTCGAGAGAGCCATCGGAATAAACAAATTTGTATGAGCCGCTAACATAAAATTCAGAAAGCTCGGTTGCAGGCTCAAAGTAATATGTAGTCAATGTTCCCGCCAACGTGCCGACCTGTTCGCCTCGTGTGCCGAGATATTCATAATTCCGAGAAAGCAAATAATCATATACCGACTTTGCGTAAGCTTCAAATTCGCTTTCGGTGAAGCTAACATAAATATCCTCGTCGTTGTGATTTACATACTCTTTTTCAATGGTAGGTAATTCACCCACAAGGCATTGTGTAAGTTTTTCTTCTGAAAACCATTTGTTCTCTTTGTGTGCGCTACCGCACGATGCAAGACAGCATAAGCATAAAACTACGGTCAAGCATAAAGCTAATAACTTTTTCATTTTTGTTGCCTCCTTGAAAGGAAATAATAAAAGCCATTTGACAAAAAGGCACAGCACACCTATGTCAAACGGCTCAATAATTTTGTAGAAAACTTTGCTCGAAAAGAGGCGAGCCAAACAATATGCCCTGTGGTCTATCATAAACACGAAGTCTTACTTTAGACATACTGTTACCCCTTTCGATAATTTTCCAATTATAGTATAGCAAATTTTTTCTGCTTTTTCAATACTTTTTCGGCTCAATATACATATTTATGAATATATTTTTACGACATTAATATTCGAAATTCCGCTATAAAATTCA
>JAFTZI010000098.1 GCA_017461055.1 Clostridia bacterium
AAAATATGTTTCCTGTAACCTTTCAACAGCCAGCTATGACTACTTTGATATAAAAATCACAGGCATTGATGCGGAAAGCTACGATACATATCTGTTCTTCTGCGCATATGCAAAATTCGGTAATAAGTGCTACTATATTAACAATGGCTTGGCAAGTAATGTGGCAACATCTACAACCTATAATTTAGCAAAATAGTATTAAAACAAGGAGCTGTTGCATTTAAGTAAAATTGCACAAAAATAAGCCTTCTCTTGTGAGGGAAGGGGGACCGCTTAGGCGGTGGATGAGTAGTTGTTTAACTGTAAAACACCTCATCCGTCTGCCTTCGGCATCCACCTTCTCCCACTGGAGAAGGCAATTTGTTTATACTGTACAAATGACTTTATTAACGCAATAGCTCCTGAATTTTTATTTTATTTTCTCTATTAATGAAGGAATACATTCCTCAAACTTCACACCGTATTTGTGATTTTCCGCATCGGGAAGTGTAGCCTTAATACATTCAACTGTAAAGTTTACAGCTATTTCAAGCGCTTGCTTAAGTGTAAAGCCCTTTGTTACAGCACCCACAAAAGCACTTGCAAAGGTGTCCCCCGTGCCGTGGAAATTCCTATCAATATTTTCAGCCTTGTAATAGTAGTATTCCTCAGTGTCACTATCGTAAAAATACGCACCCTGTGTCGATTTTTCAAAGGCAATGCCTGTTATAACCGCCTTTTTTGCGCCAAGTCCCGTAAGCTTTTTTAAAAGCTCTCTTATGTGCGCTTCATCGTAGCTTTCTGTGTAGGGAGTGTTTGTTAAAAAGGATGCCTCTGTCACATTTGGAACAATAATGTCAGCTTTTGCGCACAGCCTTGCCATATGGGCGGGGAAGCTCATATCAAAGCCTGTGTACATTTTTCCCTTGTCTGCCATTGCAGGGTCAACAAAAACAAGAGTGCCGTCCCCTTTAAAGCTGTCAATAAAGTCTAATGTGTAGTCAATTTGCTTAACCGAGCCCAAATAGCCTGTGTATATTGTGTCAAAGCTAAGGTCGTATTTCTTCCAATGCTCGGAAATTTTGGGAATGTCGTCGCTTAAATCCCTGAAGGTAAAGCCCTCAAAGCCGCCTGTGTGGGTTGACAGTATAGAGGTGGGCAAAATAGCGCACTCAATGCCCATTGCCGAAATAATCGGCAAAGCAACGGTAACGGAGCATTTTCCAAAGCAGGAAATGTCCTGTATTGTAACTATTCTTTTCATTCCACACTCTCCTTTTAGTCCTTTTTCACGCTCAATTATACAACTCGCGAGGGCTTTTGTCAATAATAAACAAAAACTCCCTTGAAAAAAACTGTATATATGTAATAAAAACTTCTTGACACTTATTTAAAATACTGTTATAATTAAGACAAATTTACTTTAGCTAAATAAAGTAATTATAATTATTCTATGCTTAGGTAGGTACGAATTATGAAAAAAACATTATTTGAGGGTGTAGCAACAGCCTTAGTAACTCCAATGAATAAGGACGGTAGCGTTGACTATGCTGCTTTAGATAGATTAGTTGATTGGCAGATTGATGAGGGAATTAATGCCCTTGTTGCTTGCGGTACAACAGGCGAAGCTTCAACTCTTACTGATGAGGAGCACAGAGACGTTATTGCAAGAGTAGTTGAAAGAGCTAATAAGAGAGTTCCTGTTATTGCGGGAACAGGCTCAAACGACCTTGAGTATGCGCTTTCCTTGACAAAATACGCTTGTGATGCAGGCGCAGATGCTGTTTTGACAGTAACACCTTATTATAACAAGGCGACACAGGCTGGCTTAATTCAAATGTATACAAAAATTGCAGACGAGAGCCGCGCCCCCGTTATTCTTTATAACGTGCCGAGCCGTACAGGAGTTAATATTGCTCCTGCTACATATAAGGCTCTTGCTGACCACGAAAATATCATAGCTATTAAGGAAGCCAATGGAGATATAAGTAAAATCGTTGAAACTATGTCATATGTCAACGGCAAGCTTGACCTTTACAGCGGAAACGACGACCAGATTGTACCGCTTATGTCCTTAGGCGGAAAGGGTGTTATTTCAGTTGTTTCCAACATTTTACCTGCAAAGACAGCTCTTATGGCTAAAAAGTGCCTTGAGGGTGACTATGCAGGCGCCGCTCAGCTTCAGTATGATTTACACGCGGTAATTGACAGCCTGTTCTCTGAGGTTAACCCAATTCCTGTTAAGGCGGCAACCGCAAAAATGGGATACGGTACAAACACACTTCGCTTACCGCTTACACCTATGAGCGAGGACAAGTACGAGAAAATGCTTACTCTTATGAGAGCGCAGGGACTTAATGTATGATTAAGGTTTTAGTACACGGTGCCTGTGGCAAAATGGGCGGACACGTAATAGAGGCTTTATCCAAATGCGAGGATATGGAGCTTTTCTGCGGTGTTGACCATATGGCAAAGGGGACAGAGGCCTTTAAATGCTACAACAGCTTTGATAAGGTAGAGGGCAAGCCCGATATAATTGTCGACTTTTCATTCCATACTCTTGTAAAGAGTGTGCTTGACTATGCAACCCAAAAAAATGTTCCTGTTGTTATTGCTACAACAGCACTTAATGATGAAGAAAAAAATGCAGTATCTGTTGCCGCTAACAAAATACCTGTATTTTTAGCTTACAATATGTCAATCGGAATAGCGCTCCTTTGCGATTTTGCAAAGAAGGCTGCCGCTGCCTTCCCCGATGCCGATATTGAAATAGTAGAGGCTCACCATAACAGAAAGGTTGATGCTCCAAGCGGAACAGCAGTAATGCTTGCTGACTCCATTAAGGAGGTAAGACCGAATTCCAAGTATGTTTACGGCAGAGGCGGAGAGGCGAAAAGAACTCCCGACGAAATAGGCATACACGCGCTCAGAATGGCAAATATAGTTGGCGAGCACGAGGTTTATATAACAACAGCCTCACAGCAGCTTGTATTGCGTCATAACGCTTATGACCGTTCCTTGTTTGCAGACGGTGCAATAAAGGCGGCTCGCTATCTTGCAGAGCAAAAATCTGGTCTTTATACAATGAGAGATATGTTCAAAAGCTGACACAGGGTCAGCTTTTGTTAAAGAGGTTACTATGATTTGTAAGGAAAACAGTCTTTTACATAACAATTTGGGTATTAAGGAAAATCACCTGACCTTTGCAGGCTATGATACGGTGGAGCTTGCAAAAAAATACGGTACTCCTTTAATGCTTCTTGACGAAAATAAAATAAGAAACACAATGCGTATCTATAAAAACGCAATGCAGACCTATTTCGGCGCTGATTCCGTTCCTCTTTACGCATCAAAGGCGCTGTCCTTTGTGGGGATTTATCAAATTGCCAAGGAGGAGGGCATTAACACCGATATTGTGTCCATAGGAGAGCTTTATACTGCTATAAAGGCGGGCTTTCCTCTTGAAAGAGCCTTCTTCCACGGAAACTGCAAGACTGACTATGATATAGAATACGCAATTGATAATGGCATAGGCTTTTTCAATGTTGATACCTACGATGAGCTTTATGCAATTAACAAAATAGCAGGCTCAAAGGGGATTAGACAAAAAATACTTTTAAGATTAACCCCGGGCATTGACCCACACACTCACGCCGCTATTTCCACAGGCAAGGTTGACAGTAAATTCGGCACAGCCATTGAAACAGGACAGGCTATGGAAATTACCAAGACAGCCATTAGCCTTGAAAATATTGATTTGCGCGGCTTCCACTGTCACATAGGCTCACAGATATTTGAAATCGAGCCATTCTGCGATGCTGCCGATATAATGATAAGATTTATAGACGACGTTAAGGCTCAAACAGGCTTTGATGCAGAATATCTTAATTTAGGTGGTGGCTTCGGTGTAAGATATGTGGAGAGCGACCCTGTTATAGACTATACGGACAATATCAGAAGAATAGCCCAGCATATCAATGCTTATTGCGAGGAAAACGGATTAAATAAGCCGAAAATTTTAATGGAGCCGGGCAGAAGCATGGTTGCCGATAGCGGAATGACCCTTTACACCGTAGGCAGCGTTAAGGAAATTACGGGCTATAAAAACTATGTAGCAATTGATGGCGGTATGTCCGACAATCCAAGATACGCACTCTATGGCTCACAGTACACAGTTCTTTGCGCCAACAAAATGAACGATGAAGCAAGCTATGAATGCACAATTGCGGGCAGGCTTTGCGAAAGCGGAGATTTAATACAGGAAAACGTAAAAATCCCACCTGTGCAAAGAGGAGATAATATAGCAGTCCTTGTAACAGGCGCTTACAACTACGCTATGGCATCTAACTATAACCGAGTTCCGCGTCCCTTGGTTTTGCTTTTGGGGAATGAGGAAAGAATAGCAATCAGACGTGAAACACCCGAGGACGTGTCTAAATTAGACAATATTTTATAAAAAATCAAAAAGAAGAAATTTTGCAAAGCGTCAAAATTTCTTCTTTTTATTTTCGGGCAATGCTTTGCCTATTTCAGCTCCTATGAGTATTATATTTACGCAAAAGTATGCCCAAAGCATAAAGAATATAAGTGTGCCCATTTCGGCATAAATGCTTTGCGTTTTCAAGGCGTAGGTTATATAAATTGAATAGAAAAAGGTAAAGAGCATACAGCAAACAGAGGAAAAAATGCCACCCAGTATCTGTTTTTTAAATCGTGTGCCTGAAATTTTAGCAAAAAACAGCGCCAAGGCAATTGAAAGTAAAATTGCGGAAATAACGACACGTCCCCTTGCAAAAATAAGAGCAATAGGGGATTTTACATAAATCAGCTTGCTTATGGCGAAGGCCAAAAGAGAAGTAATTATAATGGCATAAAAAACAAGAGTGCGCCAAAGAGCTTTTATTGACCTTAAAATAAAGCGCTCGGTGCCCTTAACGCCGTAAATGGTTTCGATTCCGTGGCAAAGTCCGCCTATACCCTTGGTTGAGCCCCATATGGCAGCAATAATACTAAAGGGCACATATGCGTAAACTCCCTTCTCGCTCAGGCTTGATATGATAATGTTCAATTCCCGAAAAACCTCACTTGGTAAAATCTCCTCAAGCAAAGCTTCAAGCTCACTCACCAAGTCTAAGGACACGTGAGTTAAGGAGAAAATCAAAATTGCAATTAAGGGAAGGGCGCTTACCACAATATAAAAGGTAGCGCTTGAGGAGTAAATTCTTATTTTATCCCTCGAGTAGTTTCTGAATAATCTTAAAATAAAAGCCTTCATAAAAATATTTTTTGCTTTTTTCGATAAAAAATTCTGTTATTTATTTACATTGCGAAAAAAATGTGCTAATATATATACGAAATAAAACAAAAGGAGATACGATACATATGAGTAACAAGGTATTAGTTGAAACAAGCGCGCGTCACGTGCATCTTTCAAGAGAGGACTTAGACGTTCTTTTCGGTAAGGGCTATGAGTTAACAGTTAAAAAGGACTTAAGCCAGCCGGGTCAGTATGCTTGCGAGGAAAGAGTAACAGTTGTAGGACCTAAAAAGTCAATTGAAAGAGTTGGTATTCTCGGCCCTGTAAGACCTGCTTCACAGGTTGAGGTTTCCTTTACAGATGCCCGTACACTTGGAATTTCCGCACCTGTTAAGGAAAGCGGCGACATTGCGGGAACACCGGGCTGTAAGCTTGTAGGTCCTTGCGGTGAGGTTGAAATTGACAAGGGCGTTATTGTTGCAAAAAGACACATTCACTTTACTCCTGCCGAGGCAGAGGCTGCGGGTGTTAGCGATAAGGAAATCGTTAAGGTTAAGGTTGTTTCCGACAGAACCACAATCTTTGACGACGTTGTCGTAAGAGTTAATCCAAACTTCAGCGCAGCTATGCACATTGACACCGACGAATCCAATGCTTCAGCGGCATTTGGTTTAGTATACGGCGAAATCATTAAATAATTAAGCTACATAAAAACGAGGCTGTTGCATTAAAGTAAAATTGCACAAAAGAAAGCCTTCTCTTGTGAGACACCCTTGTGGTGTGCCTTGTGCAGAAGGGGGACCGCTTTAGCGGTGGATGAGTAGTTGTTTAACTATAAAACACCTCATCCGTCACGCTTTGCGTGCC
>JAFTZI010000099.1 GCA_017461055.1 Clostridia bacterium
CAATTTTAAAATCCTCGTCTTATTCATATATAAAACACTCCTAAATATCTAACTATATATTTTATTATACATTAAACACAAATTAATGTCAATATTAAATATAATTTTATGCAAAAGGACGAGAAAAATTCTTGTCCTTATATCAATATGATAATTTTCTCATCTTGGCGGTTCGGCTTTGAACACAGTCGAGTACGCCTGTCCTTACATAAGCCTCCATCTGACGAGTGAGGTGGATTGCGTAAGCAAGACGGAGGGAGAGAGTGATATACGACACCGTGTGTCGATGATATACAATGCTTAACGCATTGATGATATACACGCAAAATTGCGTGATGATATGCACGAATAAATTCGTGATTGGTTTTACGGGCGATTCGTGAATCGCCCCTACAAATTAGGCTTCACACACACCGTAGGGCGGTGGCTTGCTGCCGCCGAAATAACAAGGTACTACAAATTAAGTTTAACACATCAATCAAGCCTTGACTAAGTCAAAGCAGATTCTTGCACAAGGCATACTGCGTAATCGCCTTGCTCAGAATGACAGTATAATTTTGATTGTACGCACTTCCTTTTGTCATCCTGAGCGTAGCGAATGGATCTTTAAACAAAAACGTACAATTTAAGTTGAAACAAGGTAGTTTTTAAAATTTCTTTACAAAGGAGGCTTAACAATCCCTCCGTCACCCTACGGGTGCCACCTCCCTTTACACAAAGGAGGCTAAAGATACGCATTTGTAACCTATCACCTTTGCTTTAGCAAAGATTTCATCGTGTTAACGATTTCATTCGCTTTAGCGAATTTCACCGAGGCAAAGCCTCGATTTCATTGCAAGGCAACCTTGCGTTGGCTTGCTAATGTGGAAGTATTAAAGGTCGATAAATAAACCGTTTTGTTCCTTGTTACAATAAAGGATTTTGGCAAGTCAAGAGAAACTGAAACTACTCTGCCTTCCCTTTGCGCCTTGTTTAAAAAATTCCTTGTATGTACAGAAACCGTTGAGGAATCCATATCAAATATAAATAAAATGTCCTTTTTTCTTATAACCTTATTTTCTCCAATATGAATATACATTTTTATTCCTCGTCACCGTCATTTTCGTCGATTATTATATCACTCTCTTCGCCGTCAAAAAGGCTGTCCTCACCGTTTTCATCTGGCTCATCGCTTTCGGTATTTTCAAAATCGCCATTCTCATTCTCAAATACTTCGGTGTCGGCGCTTTCATTTGAAATTTTATATGTTTCCCTTTTACCGTTTTTTATTTCTATAAAATTAACGTTTTTAATTTCATCAAAATCAAGGGGCTCGCAGGATGTTAAAATAACCTGCCTTTTTTCTATTTTTGAAAGAATATATTTTCTCCTGTTTTCGTCAAGCTCAGACAAAACATCATCAAAAAGGAAAACAGGGTATTCTCCGCTATATTCCTTACTGATTTCACCCTCTGCCATTTTCATAGCAAGGGCAAGTGACCTTGACTGACCCTGTGAAGAATAAAACCTTGCATCTCTTCCGTTAATCTCAATTTTTAAGTCATCCTTATGAATACCGTAAAGAGTAGCGCCGCTTTTATATTCTCTTTCTAAATTATCTTTTAAAAGGCGTGAATATTTGTTTTTTAAGCTTTCTCTTGACTCAAGGTCATTTTCTTTTGCGTTTGCCTCGTAGGTGATTTTTGGGGTTTCACGACCCTTCATCATTTCATCAAAGAAAGCCTTTACCCAATAATCAAGCTTTTTTATATAGTCAATTCTCATTCCCGCAATATCTGCGCAAAGGGAAGCTAACTCATCGGAATAATGGTTAATAATTCCCTCATATTGTATCCGCACGGACGGTTCCATTTTCAAAATAGCATTTCTCTGCTCAAGCACGCTGTTATACTTGGCAAGCATTTTAATGTAAATGGGCCTTAGCTGTGAAATTGCCACATCTAAAAACCTTCTTCTCACAGACGGAGAATCCTTTATAATTCCAAGATGTGACGGGCAAAATAAAACTGCTCTGAAATCTCCTATAATCTCCGAGGTTTTATTTACCTTGATTTTATTTCTGTAAAATTTCTTACCGCCGCTTTTATGAATTTCAACTCCAAGCTCATTTGAAGAGCTTTTATTTTCGTAAGTAAGCTTGGCGTATGCAGAGTCACAGTTAAACCTGATAAGCTCCCTATCCTTAAAGGCGCGAAAGCTCTTGCCCCTTGCGAAAATATAAATACCCTCTAAAATATTGGTTTTTCCTTGAGCATTTTCACCGTGAATTACATTAATCCCATCAGTAAACTCAAGATTCTCCTTTTCAATATTGCGGTAATTTATAAATTCAATATTTTTACAAAACATTAGTTGTTCATTCTTATAGGCATTACAAAGTACTTGTATCTGCCATCGTTTTCTTCCTTTGGCTCAATTAAAACGCCCATTAACGGATTATTAAAGGAAAGCCTCATTTCTCCGTCGTCGCAAACCTTAAGTACATCAAGTAAAAACTTGCAGTTAAAGCCAATGGTAATTGAATCTCCGCTTATTTTTTCAATATCAATTTCGTCATAAACGTTTCCGTTCAAGCTCTGAGTTGAAACGCTTAATGCCTCATCAATGGTAAACTTAACATATGAACGGATACTGCCTGCAAGCCTATCCTCAATAATAAGCGAGGATCTTTCAAGAGCGCCTCTTAGCTCCTCTGCCTTTAAATTAATTTCAAGATTATGAGTTTTTGGCAAAATTCTTGTATAATCAATGTATTCTGAGTCAATAGTTTTAGAGAAAAGAACAAATTTTCCAAGCAGGAAGATAACATACTTTCTTGTTAAGCGAATTTCCATTTTTTCCTCGGTGTCCTTAACAAGCTTTAAAACCTCCACCAAGGTCTTGCCCGGGATTATAAATCTTAAATTAAGTCTTGTTCCGTCAATATTTTTATTTTCAATAGACATATCGTTTTCAAGGTAAGCAAGTCTGTTACCGTCGCAGGCAACAATGATAATTTGCTGCTCGTTTATTTCAAAGTAAGCGCCGTTGAAAACAGGACGGCTATCATTCTGACCGATGGCAAATAAAATTCTGTTTATATATTTTCTGAAAAGATGCTGTGGGAAGGTAAAGCCACGGTCACCGTTTAGCTCAGGCAAAACAGGAAACTCACTGCCCGACATACATTTAATGTCAAAATGGGAAAGACCTGATTCAATAACTGTCTTGTAGGATGAGTCAACGCTGATTTTAATAGGACCCGATGGCATAGATTTAACAATTTGCAAAAGCTTTTGAGCATTAATAACACAAGAGCCTTCCTTTTCAACCTCACATTCAATAGAGGTTCTCATTCCCTTTTCCAAGTCGTAGGTTTGAATTGAGCAGGTGTTGTTAAGTGAGCAGGTTAGGTGAACACCCTCAACAGATGCCATAGTATTTTTACCGATGCTCTTTCCCGCAACTGTGTACATAACAGGAATAAGAGCGTTTAAAAGTATATCCTTTTCAAAAACAGCAATCATAATAAATCCTCCAAGAAAATTAATCTCTTTTCTTATTTAATTCTTTTATATAATTAAATTATACCTTATATAGTAGTATTAGTAGAGTGCGTGGAAAACAATCAAAACCTTCAAAATGCTTGATTTATATGGCTTTATTGCTAAAATTACACAACACCGTGAGTGTGGAAATCTGTGGAAAATTAAAATTCCGATTAAAAATAAATTTTCCAAAATTCGCTATTTTTTATCCACATTTATTCCACAGTGGAAAAATAAATGTGGAAAAGCTACCTAAAATCCATAATTATCAAGGCTTGTCCCTATTGTTGATAATTGTGGAAAACTGTGGAAAGCTTTAGTTCTTAATTTGTCTTATAAGCTCGTTTATTTCAAGGGCAAAATCGTGACTTTCCTCAATCATTCTTTTAACCTTATTTTCACTTGAAATAATTGTGGTTCTTTCTCTGTTGATAGCCTTACCTATCTGCGCCTGTGAAAGATTTGTACAGGTTCTTGCAAGGTAAACGCAAATGTGCCTAGGCAGCATAATTTCCGCATTACGCTTGTCCGACAAAATATCGTCCCTTGTAACACCGTACTTTTTAGAAACAGCAATAATAATACTGTCCATTCTCTTAGTGTCGCTTTCCTGAACGTGAATAAATTCCTTAATGGAATTTTTTACTCTGTCAAGTGTAATATCTCCACCCTCTAAAAGCTGAATAGCGCCAAGCTTTTTAACAACGCCCTCAAGCTGTCTTATTGATGACTTAACGTTTTCAGCCAAAAATCTTGAAACCTCGTGGGAGATGAAAAGACCGTTCTGACTTGCCTTTTGATTTATAATAGCGCATCTTAAATCAAAGTCAGGCAATTGAATGTCTGTAATAAGACCGCCCATAAAGCGACCCTGAAGTCTTTCCTCAAGCTGCTTCATTTCATTTGGGGGACGGTCAGAGGTAAGAATAATCTGCTTGCCCGAATTGTAAAGAGCATTGAAGGTGTTAAAGAACTCCTCTTGAACTGTTGTCTTACCTGCGATAAAGTGAATGTCGTCAATTAAAAGAACATCAACATTTCTGTACTTTTCTCTGAATGACGGAGTAATTTTAGAGTTAATAGCATCTAAAATCTGATTGTTAAACTCTTCACCTGTTATGTACTTGATTTTAACATTAGGGTAATTTTCAATAATTTGATTTGAAATAGCATACAAAAGGTGAGATTTACCAACTCCCGACGGGCCGTAAATAAAGAATGGGTTATCGTCCTTGCTTAAAAATGCTCCGTTGTAATTTTTGTTGGCAACCTGCTTTGCAAATGCGGCTGCGTAGTTATTTGAGCTGCCCACAACAAAATTTTCAAAGGTGTACTCGGGACGGTAGCCTGCAACAGTAGAAACAATTTTAGGCTTTTTTAAGCCCTCTTCCACATCGTCATCAGCCTTTTTTGTAATTTCGCCCTCACCGTTTTCACTTGAAATAATTGTAATAATAGGCTCAAAGCCAATTATTTGTCCTAAAGCACCCTTTAGCTTTTCTGTGAAGCGCTGAGAAATGATTTTCTTTTTCAAATCGGTAGGAGTAACAAAAACAGCCTCATTATCGTCAATTAAAATAAGCTTAATATCACCAAACCAGAGATTAACAGCAGAAGAGGAGGTATTTTCAAGTAAAATGTCTAAAATCATAGCTTTTATATTTTCATATTCAATATCCTTAGATTCCATAATAGCTCCTTTTCACTCAATATAGTAATATAATCATTAATGTTATCACGTGTGCGTACACGCACGCGCGTGGAAAATATTTATAAATATAGTTATACATATAATATTATAACATAGGCGTGGAAAACTGTCAACACAATTTTAAATTTTCTACATTAATATATAGTAAAATTTAAAAAAAATTTAAAATTTCAATTTATTAATATCTTTGTAAAAGCAAAGGTGATAGGTTACAAATGCGTATTTTAAGCCTCCTTTGTAAAGGGAGGTGGATTGCGTTAGCAAGACGGAGGGATTGTTAGAATATTTATTTCGGCGGCAGCAAGCCACCGCCCTACGCTATGAATGTTACCCAATTTGTAGGGGTCGACGTCCTCGACGACCCGTTAATCAATCACGAATTTATTCGTGCATATCATCACGCATTTTTGCGTGTATATCATCAATGCGTTAAGCATTGTATATCATCAACACGTATGTGTTGCATAGCTCCCCCGACGACCCGAATACATTGGCTCCGCACAATGATATTTGCTTCGCATGTAAAGAAAATAATTAATCTAAGCCTGCCCTTGTGAGGGGAGGTGGCACGGTTTACCATGACGGAGGGGTAGTTTTCTTTCTCAGTTTTATTAAAAAAACAGCTCCCTCGTTAAAGGGAGCTGAATTAAGATATTTTTTTACGGGTCCTACGGTTATATCATTGCAATTCAACCTTACGTTGAATTTCCTTAGTCTTTAACATAACGTCCCAAAATGTAAATTACATTACTTGAAGCGTCCCAGCCGGCAGACCAGGTTTCGGGGATTTCGGTAAACTCAATGTAAACCATTGTTTCGCCCTCTTCCTTGGCGTGGAAAACACCGTAGCCCATATTTTCCATTGTGTTGTTTATATAAACCTCTTTAAGATATGTGCAATACTGGAATGCGTAGTCCTTAATGGTAGTAACGCTTGTAGGAATTGTAATGGTAGTCAAGCTTAAGCAGGAGCCAAAGGCATACTGACCGATTGTTTTAACCTTATTTAAGCTAACCTCTTCAAGTCCTGAGTTAAAGAATGCCTCGTCGCCGATTGTTTCAAGTGATGTCGGAAAATTAACCTTCTTAACAGTCAAAGCATTTCTGAATACGTAAAGACCAATGCCTGTAATTCCGCTTGGAATATTAATTTCCTCTGCAAATTGACCGGGAGCAAAAACAATTAATGTATTACTTGAGTCAACCAAGTGTCCCTCAACATTTTTA
>JAFTZI010000100.1 GCA_017461055.1 Clostridia bacterium
AAAGAAGGTTGTCCATAAGAAAGCAATGATTGCGAAACAGAGAATTACAAGAGCAATTATCCAAAGCTTACCTATAAGATAGCCAACGATATCTCTAATGTCAATTTCCGCATTTTTTTGAGGTGTTGCGTTGTTGTTAGAATCCATTTTCAAACTCCTTAGAATATTTGTTCGTTTTTTAGAATAGCCAAAGGCTTACTGTGAAAAATGCTGTCGGCATACTCGTGACCGTAATTCTTAGTAATCACATCATATGCTTTAGAAAGCTGCGGGGAAAAGCTTGTGGCATTGTGCGAATCAGATGCAACAACGTCAACCAAGCCCTTTTTAAGGGCAAGCTTTAAAAATTTTGCAATTCTCCCAAACTTGAATTTAGTAATGCTGCGTGCATTAACCTGAAATAGTGCGCCGTTGTCTTTCAAAGATTTTGCTAAAGAGAAATCCTTAACGATTGCCGAATATCTTTCAATATGCGCAATCAAAGGACGCACACCCTTACGAAGCAACCTCAAAACTGAGCTTTCAATTTCGAAAGCACTTGAGTCGGGCTCAAATTCAATTAAAGCATAGGAGCTGTTTCCAAGATAATGACATTTTTTTTCAGACAAAGATTCGTTTGCATCGGCGTGATACATTATTTCGTTGCCCAAAAAAAGATGCATATCCGGATATTTTTCGCAAGTGTATTTACAAGCAACCTTGAACCTGCGGTCTAAGCGTCGCATTTGCTCATACATTTCATCCTCGCTATCAAATTCAAAAATTTTAAAATGCGGTGTAAAGCACAAGTATCGAGTGCCGTCAGAATATGCAATGTCAAGCATGCTTTCCATCGTATTTTCATCCTTTGCGCCATCGTCTACACAATACAAAGCATGGCAGTGCAAATCAACAAAATCGATCAATATGTTTTACTCCTATTTCAAAACATTAGTATAGTTATTCTAACACATTCGACCTAATTTGTCAATACTAAATAATATAATATTAATGAAAGGGTTTGACAAAGTAAAGCTTATCTGTTAGAATTAAGAAGAGGTGATTAAATGAAGGTTGCGTTATGCGCGGTGAACAGTAAATATATTCATTCCACTTTAGCTGTGTGGTATTTGTCATCAAGCATTCAAAAGTGTGAAGGCGTAGAATGTAAAGTGTTAGAAGGAACAATAAACGAATCGGAAGATGCAATATACGAGAGAATAATGAATGAAAAAGCAGACGTAGTCGCATTTTCAACGTACATATGGAATAAGCATATAGTGTTAAGCTTAGCAGAAAGATTGAAAACTTCGGCAAATGCTAAAATTTTGCTTGGTGGTCCCGAGGTTAGCTATAACCCAAGCGAAATATTTTCAGATTATTCATTTGTCGACTATGTTATTTCGGGTGAGGGAGAAGAACCAATCTATCAACTTTTTAGTGGAATTCCCGTTGAACAAATAAAAGGTCTTTCGTTCAAAAAAGGAAGGACAGTGTCGATAAAAGAGCCATATATGTCTCAAAAAGATCCTCCGAATCCATATACGAAAGAGTATCTTGAGAGCTTGAACGGAAGAATTTCCTATATTGAAACGAGCAGAGGCTGTCCTTTTAGGTGCGCATTTTGCTTGTCGGGAAGATGCGGAGGAGTTCGGTTCTTTGATTTGGATCAAGCAAAGAAAAATATAGTTACTCTTGCCAACAGCGGTACACAAACGGTAAAGTTTATTGACAGAACCTTTAATGCTGATCGTAAACGCGCTAAAGCGATATTTAAGTTTATTATTGACGGATACGGAACAACAATACCGAAAAATGTTTGTTTCCATTTCGAAATTGAGGGCGAACTTATAGATGATGAAACAATTCAGATTGTCAGTAGGGCGCCCAAGGGCTTAATTCAATTTGAAATTGGTTTGCAAAGCTTTAACGAAAAAACACTAAAAGAAATAGACCGAAAAACAAAAACATCTCTTTTGGTAGAAAACATCCAAAAAATAATAGCCTTAGGGAATATTCATACTCATATTGACCTTATTGTTGGGCTTCCGTATGAGGATCTGGCCAGCTTTAAAAATAGCTTCAATCAATCTTATATGCTAAGGCCTCATATGCTTCAAATCGGCTTCCTGAAATTATTGCACGGTTCGTCATTGAGAGTGCGTGCGGAGGAACTTAAAAGTAATTTTATCAACACTCCCCCTTATGAAATTTTATCTACGCAGTGGCTATCAACGTCAGATATGGAAAAGCTACATGCTTTTGAGGACGTCTTTGAAAGGATGTATAATTCCTCAAGATTTGGACTTACCTGTGAATATTTGGAGAGCGTTTTTGATAATTCGTTTGATATGTTTATGGATTTTTCTGATTATGTTCATAAGCAAAATTTGCCAAACAATCTTGATAGCTTCACCAAAATGATTTTTGACTACTTTTCTTCAGAAGAACGGGTTGATAACAAAAAGCTGAGGGATGTCTTAGCAATTGACCGTTTGGCTACAAATAAAATGGGTTATTTGCCCGACTTTTTGAGAATCCACAGTCCATATATCAAAAAAGCGCTGAATGCACTTGAAGAAAACAAAGAAACAAAAAGACCTAAAAACGTTAAAAGGGCAGCAACAATTTTGCTTACCGAAAAGAAGATAGCTTATGTAGATTATGTCAATTGTGATTATGTAACTAACAGGTTTTTGGTAAAATTCACTGAAATTGTTGATGTTTGAATTACTATTTTTTATATAATATTTATCGAAAACCCTTGAATTTTTTATTAAAATGTAGTAAAATACTAAGAGATAATATTAAAGGAAGGAATTTGATATGTCAGAGTGTACACATAACTGTTCTACCTGTTCTGCAAAATGCTCTTCAAGAGAAATACCCAAGGAACAGTTGAATGAGTTGAGCTCCGTTAAGCATGTAATCGGAGTTGTTAGTGGCAAAGGCGGTGTTGGTAAATCGATAGTTACCTCTATGCTTGCTGTGTTAATGCAAAGAAAAGGCTATAAAACAGCAATACTTGATGCTGATATCACAGGCCCCTCAATTCCAAGAAATTTTGGAATCAAGGACAGGGCAATGTCAAATGGAGAGTATCTCTTACCTGTTTCTACAAAAACGGGAATAGATATTATGTCCGTTAACTTGCTATTGGAGGAGGAAACAAAGCCGGTTGTATGGCGTGGACCTGTAATTGCCGGTATGGTTAAGCAGTTTTGGACCGAGGTTGTTTGGAACGATATAGACTATATGTTTATCGATATGCCTCCGGGAACAGGAGATGTTCCGTTAACAGTTTTTCAATCCTTACCGGTAGATGCAATTGTAGTTGTTACTACCCCGCAAGATCTTGTTTCAATGATAGTTGAAAAGGCTGCAAATATGGCGCAGCTTATGAATATACCTGTAATCGGTCTTGTTGAAAATATGAGCTACGTTGTTTGTCCGGATTGTGGCAAAAAAATCAATGTTTTCGGTGAGAATAAAACAAATCAGGTTGCTTCAAAGTTCGGTTATGAGGTTCTTGGTGAATTACCAATGGACGGTAAGCTTACATCTCTTTGCGATAAGGGAATTATTGAGCTTATGGAAAATAACTATCTCGATAATGCAGCAGAAGTTATCGAGCACAAATTTGATTAAAATTATTTTATAAAGGAGTTCCTCTATGAAAAAGAAATTGACAACAGTCGCTTTCAATGGCACAGCTGAACAGTTAGCTCAGCTTGATGAGCTTATTGCAAAGCACAAAGGTGAGAAGGGCGCATTAATGCCTGTTCTTCAAGGCGCGCAGGGTATCTACGGATACTTGCCAATCGAAGTGCAGAAGCACATCGCACTCTCAATGGATGTTCCGCTATCTGAAGTATATGGTGTTGCATCCTTCTATTCACAATTCATTCTTAACCCAAAGGGCGAATATGCAGTAGCAGTTTGCTTGGGTACAGCATGCTACGTTAAGGGTGCTGGCTTGCTTATGGACAAGCTTGAGTCCCTGCTCGGCATTAAGAATGGCGAAATATCATCCGACAGAAAATTCAGCTTGGATGCTACACGTTGCATAGGCGCGTGCGGTCTTGCTCCTGTACTTACAGTTAATGAAGAAGTATATGGCAGACTCACTCCTGATATGATCAAGGGCATCCTCGAAAAATATAATTAAGGAAAGGACGGAATAACGACATGATTAAGAATTTGAATGATCTTGCTAAGATAAGAGAAGCTTATGAAGGAAAAATCGCTTTCCGTCAGCACTCTAAGAACGAAAACGTTTCTGATGGCAACATAAAGAAACACGTTCTCATTTGCGGTGGTACAGGCTGTACTTCTTCAAAGAGTGTACAAATCAAGGCTGAAATGGAAAAGGCAATCAAGGAAGCAGGTATCGAAAACGAGGTACAGGTTGTACTAACAGGATGCTTCGGTCTTTGCGCACTTGGCCCAATTGTAATTGTATATCCTGAAGGAACCTTCTATTCAAGAATTGAAATTAAGGATGCTGAAACAATCGTTAAGGAGCACTTAGTTGGCGGCAACCCTGTAAAGAGCCTTCTTTACTCTGAAACCGTTAAGGGCGATGAAATTCTTTCACTTAATGAAACAGCATTCTATAAGAAGCAAAAGAGAGTTGCTTTACGTAACTGTGGCGTTGTTGACCCAGAGTGCATAAATGAGTACATAGGAACACAGGGCTATATGGCGCTTGGTAAGGTGCTTACAGAAATGACACCTGATCAAGTTATTAACGAAATCCTTGAGTCCGGCATCCGCGGTAGAGGTGGCGGTGGATTCCCAACAGGTAGAAAGTGGGCATTCGCAGCAGCTCAGCCTAAGGGTCAGAAGTACGTAGTTTGTAACGCAGACGAGGGTGACCCGGGTGCATTCATGGACCGTTCTATCCTTGAGGGCGACCCACACGCTTTAATTGAGGCTATGGCTATTGCAGGTTATGCAATCGGTGCCAACCAAGGCTTTGTATATGTTCGTGCGGAATATCCAATTGCAGTTAATAGACTTCAAAAGGCTATTGATGATGCAAGAGAAGCCGGTTTACTTGGCAAGGACATTTTTGGCACAGGCTTTGAATTTGACCTTCAGATAAGACTTGGCGCAGGCGCGTTCGTTTGCGGTGAGGAAACAGCTCTTCTTACATCTATTGAGGGTAACAGAGGTGAGCCACGTCCACGTCCTCCATTCCCAGCAGTTAAGGGTCTTTGGGGCAAGCCAACCATTATTAATAATGTAGAAACATATGCTAATATCCCACAAATTATAAACAAGGGTGCTAAATGGTTTACATCAATGGGTACTGAAAAGTCCAAGGGTACAAAGGTATTCGCACTTGGCGGTAAGATCACAAACACAGGTCTTGTTGAAATTCCTATGGGTACAACTCTTCGTGAGGTTGTTGAGGAAATCGGTGGAGGTATTCCAAACGGTAAGAAGTTCAAGGCTGCTCAGACAGGTGGACCTTCCGGTGGATGTATCCCTGCATCTAAATTCGATGTTGAAATCGACTATGATAACCTTATTGCACAAGGCTCAATGATGGGTTCAGGCGGTCTTATCGTTATGGACGAGGATACCTGTATGGTTGACTTGGCTAAGTTCTTCCTTGAGTTTACCGTTGACGAATCCTGCGGTAAGTGTGCACCGTGCCGTATCGGTACTGTAAGACTTCTTGAAATCCTTGAAAAGATTACAAGCGGTAACGGTGAAATGGAAGACCTTGATAAGCTTGAAGAGCTTGCTAACTACATTAAGAGTGCATCTCTCTGCGGTCTTGGTCAGACAGCTCCGAACCCAGTTCTTTCAACACTTGCAAACTTCCGTGATGAGTATATCGCTCATATCGTAGATAAGAAGTGTCCTGCTGGCGTATGTAAGAATCTTATGTCATACAAGATCGACCAAGAAAAGTGTATTGGTTGCGGTATGTGCTTAAGACAGTGCCCTGCTGATGCTATCTATAAGACAGATTATGTTGCTCCTGGTCATAAGCTTCCATCACTTGCAATCGACGCTTCTAAGTGCGTTAAGTGTGGTGCTTGTATGACAGGCTGTAAGAAGATCAACGCAATTTATAAGGACTAATGGAGGAACTAAAATGGAAAATATGGTAAATATTAAAATTAATAACAGAGAATACTCAGTTCCTGCAAACTCAACTGTTCTTGAAGCTGCAAGATATGCAGGCATTGACATTCCTACACTTTGCTATCTTAAAGATATCAACGAAATCGGCGCATGCCGTCTTTGCCTTGTAGAGGTAAAGGGTGCAAGAGGCCTTTGCGCAGCTTGCGTATACCCTGTAAATGAGGGTATGGAGGTTTTAACTAATACTCCTGCAATTAGAAAGGCAAGAAAGACAAACCTTGAGCTTGTACTTTCTGCACATAAAAAGAAGTGCCTTACATGTATCCGTTCAACAAGCTGCGAGCTTCAGAAGCTCTGCCTTGAATACGGTGTAGATGAGGACCATTTCACAGGCAACAACAATGAATATCCACTTGATGCTTCAACTGCATCTGTAATCAGAGACAACGAAAAGTGTATCCTTTGCCGTCGTTGCGTAGCTGCTTGTAAGAATATGCAGAAAATCGGCGTAATCGGTGCTAACGACCGTGGCTTTGATACACATATTGCTTCTGCATTTGAGGTTAAGCTTGGAGAAACTTCCTGTATCGGTTGTGGTCAGTGTATCGTTGCTTGTCCTGTTGGTGCTATTTATGAAAAGGATGAAACAGCAAAGGTATTCGATGCTATTTCTGACCCAACAAAGCACGTTGCAATCTGTGCAGCTCCATCTATCCGTGCTACAATCGGTGAGTGCTTCGGCTACGAGCCAGGTACAGATGTAGAGGGCAAGATGGTTGCAGCTATGAAGGCTCTTGGCTTTGATGGCGTATATGACATGAACTTGACAGCCGACCTTACAATTATGGAAGAGGCTACAGAGTTCCTTGCAAGATTCAAGGAAGGTAAGAATCTCCCACTCATCACATCCTGCTCACCTGGATGGGTTAAGTACTGTGAGCACTACTTCCCTGAATTCACAGACAATCTTTCATCCTGCAAGTCACCACAACAGATGTTTGGCGCACTTTACAAGACATACTACGCACAAAAGGTAGGTCTTGACCCTAAGGATATCGTATTTGTATCTGCTATTCCTTGTACTGCTAAGAAGTTTGAGGTTAAGAGAAACTTCCAAAATGCAGCAGGCGTTCCTGATGTTGACGTTGCTATTACAACAAGAGAGCTTGCAAGAATGATTCAGCAAGCAGGTATCGACTTTAAGTCCTTAAATGACGAAAAGTTCGACGAGCCATTTGATATTGGTTCCGGTGCAGGTGCTATCTTCGGTGCAACAGGCGGTGTTATGGAGGCTGCTCTTCGTACAGCTGCTGCTGTTCTTGAAAGCAAGGACCTTGTTGAAGTTAGCGAGGTAAGAGGAACTGAGGGCATTAAGAGAGCTACATATACACTTGGCGGCAAGGAAATCAAGGTTGCTGTTGCAAGCGGTACAGCTAATGCTAAGGAGCTTCTCAATTCTGTTAAGAATGGCGAAAAGATTGACTTTATCGAAATCATGGCTTGTCCTGGCGGATGTGTAAACGGTGGCGGTCAGCCAACACAGCCTGCAGTTGTTCGTAACAATGTAGACTTAAAGGCTCTCCGTGCAAGCGTTCTTTACACAGCAGACAAGAATCTTGATGTAAGAAAGTCACACGAAAACTCAGCAGTTAAGAAGCTTTATGACGAATTCTTTGGTGAACCGGCAAGCCACAAGGCTCACGAAATCCTTCACACAAAGTACGTTAAGCGTGGTCTTTAATTAAAAAACTATAAATTACTTAGCCCACCCAGGCAGCATTGCTTGGGTGGGCTTTCTATATACAAAAAACGTGCTGAATTTCAGCACGTTTTTTAAATTATATAACCACCGTTAACACCAAATATTTGACCGGTAATAAAAGAGGATTTGTCCTCGCTTAAGAAAATCAATGCGTTTACAACATCCTCGCATTTTCCAATTTTGCCGAGGGGAGTGTCGTTAATTAGCTGTTCCTTGTCCTCACTTGATAGGTGTGCATTCATTTCGGTATCAATTACCCCCGGACATACACAGTTAACTCTTATACCCGAAGGGCCAACCTCCTTTGCCAAAGCCTTGGTAAGACCGATCATGCCTGCTTTTGATACAGAGTAATGTGTTTCACAGGAAGCTCCAACCTGTCCCCACATTGAAGAAACGTTGATTATTACACCGCTTTTTCTTGAAATCATTTGTGGGAGCACAGCTCGAGAAGCATAAAAAGCACTTGAAAGATTGGTATCAAGCATTTTGTGCCACATTTCATCACTAATGTCAGTGAAAAGTGCAAACTCATCAATGCCTGCATTGCTTATAAGAACGTCAATTCCGCCAAATCTTTCTGTTGCAAGCCTTGTTGCATCGTTAACACTATCGCTTTTTGAAACATCACAAAAAATTCCAAAGGCTCCCGTAGCGCTTTCTAATTCCTTTGCTTTTTCTTTTGATTTAAAATAGGTAAAGGCAACATTATATCCTTGCCTCGAAAATTCTTGTACAGCAAAAGCACCGATACCTCTGCTCCCACCTGTAATAAATACCGTTTTATTCATAATTGCTCCTATCACAAATTAACTGAAATCATTCTACCACAAAATTACCGAAAAGTAAATAATTTTATTGACTTAATTTTGTTAATATGGTAGAATTGAGTTAGCGTTGTTATCGCATTACTATTGAGAGGTAAAAAATATGAGATTTTATGAAAATCCCTTAAAAACATCGGAAAACAGAGAAAAACCAAGAGCCTATTATATTCCAAAGGGTAGCTGTGAGTATGTTTCATTAAATGGAGAGTGGAATTTTGCATTTTTTGAAAATAGCGACCTTGCTACCGAGCCTGAAAGCTGGGACAAAATAGATGTTCCATCCTGCTGGCAGTTAAAGGGCTATGAAAATCCTAACTATACAAACATCAATTTCCCATTCCCTTGCGATATGCCCTATGTTCCAAATGTGAACCCAATGGGCGTTTATGAAAGAGAATTTGAGGTAAGTAATAACGAAAAAGAGACCTACATCGTTTTCGAGGGCGTTTCATCCTGTGCTGTGCTTTATATAAACGGAAAATACGTTGGCTTTACACAGGGCAGCCATTTACAGGCAGAGTTTAAAATTTCAAAGTATGTTACTCAAGGAACTAACACTGTAAGAGTTTACGTTTATAAGTGGTGCTGCTCAACCTATATTGAGGATCAGGATATGTTCCGTTTTAACGGAATTTTCCGTGACATATATATGCTTTCCCGTGAGAAAAACCACATTAAAGATATCGATATAAGAAGCGTTGACAACAAGAAAATTGTTGTAAAAGCAGACAGACGCGCAAACGTTAAGCTTTATGACAACGGAGAGCTAATTGGTGAAAAAAATGGCACCCAGTGTACGTTTAATGTTAAAAAGCCACATTTGTGGACTGCTGAAGATCCATATCTTTATACAGTTGTTTTGACACGTGGGGATGAAATTATTGAACAAAAAATCGGTATTCGTTCAATCAAGGTTTCCGATAAGTATGAGCTACTCATAAATGATAAACCGATCAAGCTTAAGGGTATCAACCATCACGATACTATGATTGGTAAGGGCTACTGTATGTCCGATGAAGATATGAGGCGCGACCTTGAGCTCATGCAGGAGCTTAATATCAACTGTGTAAGAACATCACATTATCCACCTCATCCAAAATTTGTTGATATGTGTGATGAAATGGGCTTCTACGTAGTTCTTGAGTGTGATAATGAAGCACACGGCTTCATACGTCGTTATCCAAATGTTAGCTATGATTATGACGTTAAAGACAACGAATGGCCTTGCTCACATCCCGATTGGATTAAAGAGCATGAGGAAAGAATGGCACGTACCTACGAAAGAGATAAGAACCATTCTTCAATTATAATTTGGTCTTTGGGTAATGAGGCCGGTTACCATCCTCTTTGCAATGATCCGATGATTAATTATATTCGTGAACACGATGGCGAAAGACTTGTTCATTTTGAAAGTGCTTGTTGGCGCCAAGAGGGAATAGATAAAACAGATCTTTACTCCTGTATGTATCCAAGCATTGAGCGTACTGTTAAGGAATTAACAGTTAATGACCGTAAAAAGCCGGTTTATTTTTGCGAATTCTCACACGCAATGGGTAATGGCCCCGGAGATGTTTGGCAGTATGTTGATTTGATGTACAAGTACGACAACTATGTAGGTGGCTGCATATGGGAATGGGCAGATCACGTTGTATTGGTAGATGGCGTACAAAAATACGGTGGAGATTTCCCGGGAGAGCTTACTCATGACGGTAACTTCTGCTGTGACGGTCTTGTGTTTGCTGACAGGACATTTAAGGCAGGAACATATGAAACTAAGGCAGCATATGCCCCATTCCGTTTTGAATATAAGGCGGGCAGAATAAAAGTAACAAATCGCTATGATTTTACTAATCTTGAAAATCACACCTTTAAGTATTCGGTAAGAATTGACGAGGAAACAGTTGAGGAAAAGGAATTTAAGGTTAAGTTAGCCCCCGGTAAATCCGCTTCTGTGAAAATTGATAACATTCCAAGACAATGCAGACTCGGTGCTAATATTGACGTTGAGCTATTTGATCCAAACGGTAAGTCCTTAGGCTTGCTTTCTCAAACAGTTGACTGCAAGAGAATAACGGAAAAGAAGGATTTAACCCCTGCTTGTATTGTAAATGACACCTTCTTTGTGTACGCATCAGGTGAAAATTTCCTATATCGTTACAATAAGCAAATTGGCAACTTTGACAGTATGGTTGTTAACGGTGAGGAGCTTTTAGCTGAGCCTGTAAAGCTTTCTACATTTAGAGCCTTAACTGACAATGATAAGAGAATGGCTAACTTCTGGGCAAAGCTTGATGAATGGCAGGGAGAAAACCTCGACTATACAACGACAAAGACTTATAAGGTAATCGTAAACAAAAATACAATTACCGCTGAATGTAGCTTAGGTGGCATTTCGCGTATGCCATACTTTAACTACAAATTAAAGACAACTGTATATGCAAACGGTTCAATTTCATATGCATTAGTGGGCGATGTAAGAAAAGATACAGTGTTCCTGCCACGTCTTGGCTTTGAATTTGCGCTTAACAAGGAAAACAAAGCCTTTACATATTTTGGCATGGGACCAGACGAAAACTACTGTGATATGTATCATCAATCAAGACAGAGTGTATTCAGTAGCACATCTGACCTTGAATATGTGCCGTACGTAAGACCGCAAGAGCACGGAAACCATACAAGGGCTAAGGTGCTATGTGTTGCTGATAAGCTGGAATTTGTAGGTGATAATTTTGAGTTTAACGTATCAAATTATTCAATTGAACAGCTTCATAGGGCAAAGCATACAGATGAAATTGGTGAAAATACCGCTACTCATGTAAGAATTGATTACAAGGTAACAGGCGTTGGTTCTTCTTCCTGCGGTCCTGATTTACTTCCGGAATACACTTTAAACGAAAAGAATATAGCGTTTAATTTCGACATAAATCTCAAGTGAAACTAAAGTAGCTGACATAAAGCAGTATTTTGTAGTCTACATAAACTAATAAAAAATCAAGGTCACCAAAAGGAAAGACCTTGATTTTTGTTAGTATTGCATAGGGCATTTATATCTTAATACTACGTGGCATGCTCGTCAAATTACAGTAAATTCTTTACTAAAATTTCTTATTGCCTGGCTCTTGTAAAGTAGTATGCTGCAAAATGTACCGATAAACAAACAGGCTGAACCCTGTATAAGATTGAAGGGGATGCTTGCAAGAGCGGTGGATATGTCATATAGAATACTCTCGTAAATGAAATATCCCATTACCATAATTGCTTCGGCTACTAAAGCAGATAATAGCCTTGAAAAAATCAGATGTTTTACAAATTTTTTGAGAAAAGAGAAAAAATAATAACAAGCAAGAGCCATAATCGCTTTTATAACAAGAGTAGCAGGCGCATAAACAGCAAAACCGGAAAGTAAGTCGGCAAGACAAGAACCGATTCCGGCGGCAACAGCCCCCCACGGACCTAAAAGCCAAGCAGCGCAGAGAATAAATATATCACCTAAGTTGATATTACCAATCGCAGGAGCGGGAACAGCAACGAAGGCAGTGACAACGCATATAATTGCTGCAAAAATAGCAGTAGTAGTTAACTTTTTAGTTTGAATTTTCAAAAAATCGCCTCCGAAAAAATATGTTATAATAGTAGCACAATCAAAAAAAGTTGTCAATAAGTTTCTTTTAAAAAGTTTTCAAACTGCATGATATAATATAATTATGAATGTTTTTTGAAAAAAAGTCTTGACATTCGAAAACTCTTATGATATAATCTGTATCGCCGCATAATGCCGTGGTTTGGAAAAGCTGTTTAGCTACCCGGCTTAGCGAGTTTTTGGTGAAAGAGAGGTGCTTTTCGTGTTCGCAATTATTCAAACAGGCGGAAAGCAGTACAAAGTAAACGAAGGAGACGTTATCTTCGTTGAAAAGCTTGGAGTTGAAGAAGGTGCTGAGGTTGTATTTGATCAGGTTCTTGCTGTATCAAATGACAATGGCTTCACAGCTGGCGCTCCATATGTTTCCGGTGCTTCCGTAACAGCAAAGGTTGTTCGTAACGGTAAGGCAAAGAAAATTTACGTTATGAAGTACAAGGCTAAGAAGAACGAGAAGAAGAAGATCGGTCATAGACAGCCTTATACAAAAGTACAAATCGAA
>JAFTZI010000007.1 GCA_017461055.1 Clostridia bacterium
TTGTTTTACCTAATTGCACATTCTACCATTTGGATGTATCTTTTTAAGGGAAAAATGTTCGTGCTTGTGTGTAGTGCAGAGGGGGGCAAAAAACCACGCCTCCACCTCTGCAACTCCCCCTTGCGAGTCATCTACCATTTTTTTGCTTTTGTTCAACTTGTACAAATTTGTGTCAATTTTCTATTAAATGGAATTTGTTCAAAAAGACGGAACTTTACAATTTGTTAATATTATGGTATAGAAAAAAAAAACAAGTAAGGGAGTTCGTAGACGTTCCCTTTACTTGTTCTTTTATATTTTCTTGTCACTCACAAGTTCATTATATACCCATTCGGGTAATTTGTCAAGGACTTTTTTGTTTGAGCTGAATTAAGGCTGAATTTTAACTGATAAGGGCAAGTCCTATACATCTTTACCGTGTGCCTTTCGCTAATTAGCCATTCGGGCGAATTTTTACGGGGGAATACCCTCATTTACAAAATGTCCGCTTATTGTATGGCACATTTAAAGGTTGAGAAGCTCCTGCAATCCCCCAAGGCATATTAAGGTTGGATTGCCTACACTTCTCTTCTTATTGTGTCAAACAAAAGCTCTGTCGCATTTTATATAATTAGCTTAGGATTAAAGGCACAGGTGACGGTTTTCTCTATCCTTTGCTTTTGATATATATATTTCGTTCACCGACACTGGTCTCGGGGAGCCAGATAGGTATATCAGGCTCCTTTGGAGTAGTGTGGGCTGTCTGTGTCCGTTTGTTAAGAGCGTTCATGCTTTTGTTTTGGAGCGATACTAATTTGTAGATAAACAAGAAAATCAAGTATATGAAAATAAATTCATTTACTTGATTTCAATTATGTACTTAATTTTTTAAGTATTTTCTTTTTGTAGCTTCACCACCGCGCAAATGTCTTTCTAATTTATTTAATTGCAAAATCTTTTCCGCTTCTTCATAAAGAGATAAATTGAACTTAGGCAATTTATCAGTTATATCTTTATGTACTGTGGATTTGCTAATACCAAATTTTTTGGCAGTGTCTCTTACTGTTGATCTATTCTCTATTAAATAGGTTGCTAATCTTTCACATCTTTCTTCAATTGAATTAAAATTAACCATAAAATCCTCTTTGCCAAGATATTATGGTAATATATATGAAAAAACTCGCATTTTTATGCGAGTTCTTTATCAGATTTTAAATTCAAATATAGTTGTATAATTGTATAACTCACCGGGGTTAAGCACTGTGCTTGGAAATTCAGGGTGATTTGGAGAATCGGGAGCATGCTGAGTTTCCATACAAATAGCACATCTCTTTTTTTGTGGAATATCATCCTTGAAGCAAGATTCTTCCTCATTAATACAGTTAGCGGTATAAATTTGAATACATGGTTGGTTAGTATAAACATTCATTGATCTGCCGGAATCGGGATCTTTTAGGGTAGCAACGCGCTTAATTTCGCCGTGGTTGTTCAAGATATAGTTGTGGTCATAGCCTTGACCGTATCTTAAAATTGTATTTTTAGCATCAATATCTTTGCCAATTAGCTTCTCTTTTCTAAAATCGAAAGCTGTTCTCTTTATGTTGATTATATTTCCGGTTGGGATGAGTTTTTCATCGATTTCCGAAATTTTATCTGAGTCCAACCACAAGGTATGATTGGTGATTTTGCTCGAGCCACATCCACCTAAATTGAAATAAGCGTGATTGGTCAAATTAATTACAGTTTTTTTATCGGTAGTGGCTATGTAATTAATCGAAAGTGTGTTATTATGGTCAAAAGTATAAAGTACTTTTACATTTAAATTGCCGGGATAGCCTTCCTCCATATCTTCACTGAAGCAAGACATTTCAAGATACATTGTGTTACCAACTTCCCAAGCCTTGGCATCCCAAATCTTTTTGTCGAAGCCCTCTTTACCACCATGTAAATGGTTGTCACCTTCGTTGTTATATAATTTGTATTCTACTCCATCGAGATTGAATGAAGAATTACTAATTCTATTACCATATCTTCCAATTATGGCACCCTGATATCCACTATTGTTTAGATAGGAGTCAACATCGTCATATCCGCATACAACGTCAGCAAAATTATCATTCTTGTCCGGTACCTTAATAGAAACAATTGTTGCACCTAAAGTAATTATTTTAACGCTTGCACCAAAATAGTTGGTTAAGGTATATGCATGAACAGGGCAACCACACGGTTTTTTGCCAAATAATTCTTTTTTAATCATTATTATTCTCCATAGCCATCCGGATTTTTATTTTGCCAATTTGCAGCATCTAGACACATTTTGTCTATATCATATATTGCTTTCCAACCAAGTATCTCATAAGCTTTCTTTGGATTAGCATAACACTCATCGATGTCGCCTGGGCGTCTGTCGCAAATTACATATTTGATTTCGTGACCAACAGCTTTTTCAAAAGCATGTATAATATCGAGAACTGAGTATCCAACACCTGTACCAATGTTATAGTGCTCTACTCCGGTTACTTTAGCAGCTCTGTCGAGAGCCTTCAAGTGCGCATTTGCAAGGTCAACTACGTGTATATAGTCGCGTACTCCGGTTCCGTCTGGAGTTGCATAATCATTACCAAATACGTTTACGTGGTCATATTTACCAAAAGCTACTCTTGCAATATAAGGTAAAAGATTATTTGGAATGCCCTTAGGATCTTCACCCATTAAACCGCTTTCGTGCGCTCCAATTGGATTAAAATATCTGAGAATAGATATGCTCCACTCATTATCGGATACGTAGACATCAGAAAGAATTCTTTCTATCATTAATTTGGTCTCCCCGTATGGATTGGTGGTTGAGAGTGGAAAATCTTCATTAATTGGAACTGACTTAGGTTTTCCATATACAGTTGCAGAAGAAGAAAATACAATTTTTTTGCAATTGTATTTAGACATGATTTTGCAAAGATTTAAAGTGCCTGTTACATTGTTGTGGTAATACCACATAGGCTTTGCAACGCTTTCACCAACCGCCTTTAAGCCAGCGAAGTGAATTACAGAATCAATAGAATTCTCTTTGAAAACCATTTCAATATCATCAGTGTTTAAAATATCGCCTTTATAAAACTTAGGTGTTTTGCCGGTAATTTCTTTGATTCTATCAAGCACGCAGAGCTTTGAATTGCAAAGATTATCTAATATAACCACTTCCCTGCCATCATTTAAAAGCTGTACTACTGTATGTGAACCTATAAATCCTGTTCCACCTGTTACTAAAATTGCCATATCAATTCTCCTAAATATTTTTATCTATTATATAATATATCATTTGTTTAAAAAAATCAAGTAATTTAGTAAATTTCATAAACTTTTTAATAGAAAAGTGGTAGTCTGAAAAGCCTACCACTTGAAATTTAATTGTTGCAGCCACAGCCACCACGAGTTGTGTCCTTATCCTTTTTGCCCATTGTAACAGGACCGGAACAAGGGCAAGCCGAATTGTTAAAAATTTGAGGTGAGAATTCGTTTACCGGAAACGCCATTGCTTTGAATAATGTGCAAGGATCATCCTCTTGCGCAGTAATACATTCTTTGTCTGGGATGTTATATTCCGTGGCATTAACTATCAATTGTGTCGGTCTTTCAATTTTAACTACTGAAAAAAATCCTAATGACACAACTAACGCTTTATCGTCTCTGTCACATAGCTTACCGTTAATGTGGTTATAAACGAAATCGGGTATATCTTCAATGCAACAACAGCAGCTACATGTGAACACCCTTGGTTCAACAACCTTCACATTTAAAACAACCGGGTCAACGGTTTCTAACACTGCGATAGGCAAATTATTTGTTTGATTTCCCTCACAAGGCATTGCGTTGCAAAAACCGGATTTGTTTGGTTCGCTTTTGAAGATTCTTACATTTCCTTCGCTGCCATATAGAACAACCTTCTTTTCTACTACTGCTATACCCTCAAATTCTTGGATATTTCCCTGTGAAATGCATGCTTCAAAGGTTAATTTAACATACATTTTTATGTTTAATTGATAAAAGCCTCTATTGAATGGTACATCGTTTATATCAATATAGGCAGATACAATCTTGGCGCATTTAGCACGCACAATTGATGTGCGATCAATTATTTCTTCACCAAAATCGGTTAGATATACTCTGACGTTTTCGAAACAATCTTTATCACGACAAGAATCTAAAACTCTATGAGTATCTATACAAATATTTTCTTTCTGATGAGGAGAAGAACAAAACTTGTTATCTAACATAGGTAATTACCTCCTAATAGCTTAAAGAACTAATAGATAGCTCTTCCCTATTATATTATGCTAATAACTAAATTTTGTCATAATAAGTAGAAATTAAAAGAAAGGAATCCAACAGAATGTCGGATTCCCGTATAATTATTTAATGTACTAATAATCTATATAAACCACACGAAAAACATTTAAGAATCGGTTAAACACGCATTGTTTGAAAAATTCTTATCAAAAAAGTATTGCATTGGTAGTCACCTAAATATAATCGTAAAATGGTTAGTATTTTGATCAAATTTTCTAATGTAGAAAAATATTAATTAGCCCATTGGTCTATCCTCACTAATCTTAGATTTCTAACAAGTGATATTTCCTAAACATAGAAACACCTCTGTTCCTGAAAGCGTTAAATCTTTGATTGGTTGTTAGCTAAATACTGCGAATCTGAACATTTCTCAGCCTAATAAAAAATTCGTTATAAAAATAACATGTGCTGTGTATTACTTATTCCGTAATTAGCCTATAAAGTTTGATAAATCGTACATTGGCCTGTCCTCAACATTCTATAATTTAGTAGTAAGATGCGGCACTTAGGTCTTAGCGCTATAATTTGATTATAGATACTTTTTAATGTTGTCAGTTGCGTTTTCAGCTGGCATTGAAAGTGTCATTACCAAATTAACGTCATTTTTAGCGGCTAAATTGTCAGCTTCTACAACAAATTTATCGAAAGCTTCCAAATCTCTATTACAAATTCTAAAAGTAGCATCTATAAAGAGATCGGTGATATCGTGGTTACTTGCTAACAATCCAGCAATAAAGCCATAAAGTGATTGTGCATCATTTATCATATACTCATCAGAATTGATAAGTCTACATTTGTAACTAAGTGTAAGTTTTAAATTGTCGCCTTTTTCGATACACACTACAGAACCCTTTGAGGTCTCCAGTGCGGAATTTATCATCTCGATAAGCGTTTTTGTTTTGCCAGTGCCTTTCACACCGATGATAATTTTCATCATATTGTTGTCCTCCACAATATCTTTTTCTTTCTGGTTTTATTATACACTACTTTTTAGAAAAAATCAATAGCTTTTGTTAAAATCATCTAATATTTTTTGAAAATTTCAATTTTTTTTAAGTAAAATGACTAAAATAGCGCACTTTTGTCATAAAAAACGGCTTGAATAAATTCCAAACCGTTTAACAATTTTATTTAATTCGCTTTGTAAGCTCTGCTCTCAGTTCTTCGTATCCTTCTTTTCCCAACAGAGCAAACATATTTTTCTTATAGCTTTCAACACCCGGTTGGTTAAAAGGATTAACTCCAAGTGTGTAACCGGAAATAGCACAAGCAAGCTCAAAAAAGTAGATTAGATATCCGAATGAATATTCGCTTCTGTCATCTAACTCTAATACAATGTTTGGTACATCTCCATCTGAATGTGCGAATAAAGTACCGAGCATAGCGGTATGATTAACGTAATCAAGATCCTTACCTGATAAGAAATTAAGCTTATCAACATTGTTAGGGTCAAACGGAATCAAAAGTTCATCATTTGATTTTTTAATATCAAGAACAGTTTCAAACATAATTCTTGAACCGTCTTGAATAAACTGTCCCAATGAGTGCAAATCTGTAGAAAAAATAACAGAGCTTGGATAAATACCCTTTTTGTCCTTGCCTTCGCTTTCTCCGAACAGCTGCTTCCACCATTCGCAAAGCATTTGTGCAGCAGGCTCGTACGCAGCTAATATTTCAACACTTTTTCCTCTGCGAAGAAGAATGTTTCTAATAGCCACATATTTAAGACAATCATTTGACTCAATGTCTTCATTTGAGTATGCAACACGTGCGTCCTGTGCACCCTTCATCATTGAATCGATGTCAATACCGGCAACAGCAATCGGTAACAAGCCAACAGCTGTAAGAACTGAAAATCTTCCGCCGACATCATCCGGAACAACAAAGGTTTCATATCCGTTTTCATCGGAAAACTTTTTAAGGGTTCCCTTAGCTTTATCGGTTGTTGCAAATATTCTCTTCTTTGCACCCTCTTTGCCATATTTTTCTTCCAAGAGAGCTCTGAAAACTCTAAATGCAACAGCGGGCTCTGTTGTAGTGCCTGATTTTGAAACAACGTTAATACAAACATCCTTACCATCGCAAATTTTTAGAAGATCGTTTAAAGATGAGGCACTAATAGAGTTACCTGCAAAATAAATATCAGGTGTTTTCTTATTAGGTAAATTATTATACACGGGTGACTTTACAAATTCAATTGCGGCTCTTGCACCGAGATAAGATCCACCAATACCTATAACAACAAAAATATCACAAGATTCTTGTATATTTTTTGCAGCAACCTTGATTCTTGAAAATTCATCCTTATCATAATTTACCGGTAGGTCAACCCAACCAAGAAAATCATTTCCTTCGCCGGAGCGTGAATTCAATACTTTCTGAGCATTACACACTTCGTTTGAAATATTATTTATATCATCCTTAGAAACATAATTATCTAAAAATTTACTATTTAATTTAAGCGCCATGATTTTTTAACTCCTATATTTTATACTTTATATATAATACAACAAGTTACTTAAAAATTCAACACTTTTTTATATTTTTTTCAAATAAAAAGATAGTTTTTAATTGCTTTAACAAAAAATTCAAAAAAATTCATTTTTTCACAGTTTTCTAATGAAACAATCTTACTTTCTTTTAATATTTTACCATCCAACTTATACTTAATACTTCCTATCTCATCACCTGCTTTGATTGGAGCGCATACGTTTTCATTGATTATTATTTCTTTTTCGATTTTTGATTCGTTACCTAAATTTTCTAATATCTCAATTCCGTCGTATCCTATTTTAATTTCATCGCTTTTACCTTTTATTACTTTAATAGTTCCATATTCTTGCTTTTCATCAGAATATATACCGTAATTAGCAAAGCCATAATCAAGCAGCTTTGTTGCAGCAATGTTTCTGTCATTTGAAGTGGGAGCACCCATTATAACCGCGATTAAGTGCAAATTGCCTCTTTTGGCACTCGCACTTACACAAAAGCCGGCTTTGTTTGTTGAGCCTGTTTTTAAGCCAGTTATGCCTTTATAAAATTTTACGAGCCTATTAGTATTTGAAAGGCCAAATTCTCCATTTCTTATTGTATCCATCCAAATAGTAGTGTATTTTTGAATGTCCTGATGCTTGAGTAGCTCTTTTGACATTAGTGCAATATCATATGCACTGGTAGTGTGATTTGTTACTTCATCATCTAAACCTGTTACGTTTTCGAAATTGGTATTTTTCATACCTAATTCCTTTGCTTTTTCGTTCATCATAGAAACGAAGGCTTCTTCGCTTCCTGCAACATGCTCTGCTAATGTGAGTGCTGCATCGTTTGCGGAAGCAATAATTACACACTTTAATAGCTCATCAACACTCATGCTTTCTCCGGGTTCTAAATAGACCTGAGAGCCTCCCATTGATGCAGCGTTCTCGCTAACTGTCAGCATATCTTTATAATTTAAAGTTCCTGCTTTGATAGCGTCAAATACAAGCAGAAGCGTCATGATTTTAGTGACAGATGCAGGCGGCAAGCTTTCATTCATATTTTTTTCATAAAGGACAGTGCCGGTATTCGCATCCATTAAAACAGCGCTTTTTACGTTTAAATCGAAGTCGGTGTTCTTTATAGTAAGAGCTGAAATATTAATACTCATACTTAACATTAATATTGTTAGAAAAATTGAAAACAGCTTGATAAATTTCATCATACACCTCTATTAGTTTATTAAAGCAATTATAATTGACATGTAAGTATTATAAAGTAGCCATATCAAGTGAAGAAAAATACAAATAGTCCATAATGAATAAATTCTAAAGCACGATATTAGCGCTAAAAAAGTGAAGAAAACTGATACCAATAATACGATAAAGGTTATTAAGGGCGATAGTGATTTAAAGAATAACGGATAAACACAAAGCAGACACATAAATGCTAATATTAAAAAAGTTACTGATTTTATCGCTTCTCTTTTTTTGTATTTTTCGCACCCACATGCAACTCCACCGATTATTATGCCAATATAAGCGAATGAGATCGCCCATAAAAAATACATTATTCCTAATGGTAATGCTCCTCGCGGAAAAATATATAATAGAACTACCCTATCAGCTCTTCCACCTATAATCCAGCTAAATAAACCTGAAAAAAGCGTTATTGATGATATGATTAAAATAGATTTAATATTTATCAGTCTAATATCGTGGCTTATACGATCAAAATAATAATTAATTCTTTTAATGAGCTTCAAAAAAATCACCTCACAACAATATATGAGGTGATTTTTTAATTAATTCTTTTTTCTGTTATTAATCAAGTATTCTTCATCTGATACCTGTATTCCGTCTAATTCTTCTCGTTCGTAGTTTAATAGAGCTACTCTTCTTTTTTTCCAAAACGGCACAAATCCATTTAAAATTGAGCCATCACTTGCATCAACATCAACCATTTTATGAATTTCGCAATTTTCCTTTGGTATATTTCCGAATTTATAATAACCTATCATTATTCTATTACCTCGAAGGTCTTTTTCACAGTTATTAGAGGGTAAAAAACCGGAGTCAAAACAGAACTCCTGTTTAAAGATGCCGATTGGTTCATCAAATCCTTTTGCACAATCAAGATTTTTATGTGCATAATTCATTATATTATCAAAAATTAAACAAGAAGGGTTTTTTATATAATTCATTGCTACAGGTGTATCATATCCTGTCCAGACACCACAGACATAGTATGGCGTATAGCCTACGAACCATTTATCCTCGTTGTTACTGGTAGTTCCTGTTTTTCCTGCTGTTTCAACTATATCTTTTAAGGTTAGATAAGAAGCTGTTCCGCTATCCACAACATTTTTTAACATCATGGTCATTATATAAGCACTTTCTTCGGATATTACTTTTTTTGTGGTTGATTCCTTTTCTAATATTTTATTTCCGTTGTTGTCGGTTACATATAAATAAGTTTTGGGAGTAGAAATATAACCACCGTTAGCAAAAGAAGTATATGCATTAGTTACATTCAAAAGTGTATCACCGTAAGTTAATTGACCTAAGGCTATTGAGGACTCGTTGTAATCCCTTTCCTCGTCAGTATGAATATTGAACTTATTTAGATATTTCATAGATGTGTCTATACTTAGATCTTTTAATACCTTTACCGCAACCGTATTAATTGAATGTTCAACGGCATAGCTGATAGGCACTAATCCCCTGTATTTATTTGGGGAATTTTTTGGCCAATATTCGTTATTCAGCAGTTTTATCGGTGTATCATCATACACGGTTGAATAATTGATGATATTTTGTTCTAAGGCGGGTGAATAAACAGAAAGTGGCTTAATGACTGATCCAAGAGGTCTTTTTGCTTGATACGCACGGTTATAGATCAAGTTCCCTTCTTTTTTACCAACTCCGCCAACGATTGCTAAAATGTCAGAAGTGTATGGGTCGATGACAACACAGCTTGACTGAGGATATGTTCCATTTTGATTTTCAAAATAAGCTTTATTGTTAGCATAAACTTTTTCAGCATAGCTTTGTAAGTCCGGATCCAAGAGCGCATAAACATTTAAGCCACCCTTTAAAATTAATTGTCTTGCAGAACGCTCGTTTAAGTTATAGGTCTTTGATAAGTCTTCTGTCACTTCTTTTATTAATGCTTCTGTGTACCATGAGTAAGTGCCACTGCTTTTAAAATTATCAATTTTAGAATTTACATTTAAATCTTCGTTAATGGCGTCATTGTATTCATCCAATGTAATGAAGCTTTGCGACAACATCTCTTTTAAAACAATGTTTCTTCTTTTTACGTTGTTTTTTGGATTTGAATACGGGTCATATTTAGACGGATTCTGTACAATTGAAGCCAAAGACGCACATTCTGCCAATGTCAATTCGTTTAAATCCTTATTGAAATATACCTTGGATGCTGCGCAAACTCCGTAACAGTTTTCTGACATATATACCACGTTTAAATATGACTCTAAAATTTCATTCTTGCTCATTCTTTTTTCAATATTGAGAGCTCTGAATATTTCCTCTAATTTTCTTTTTGGTGAAAAATCATTTTCTCCGGTTATATTTTTAATAAGCTGTTGTGTAATAGTTGAGCCACCATAACCGCTTTTGTCAAATTTAAAAACATAGTTAAGCAGCGCTTTTGAGGTTCTTAACCAATCTACACCGTCGTGTTCGTAAAATCTTTTATCCTCTATTGCTATAAACGCATTTTTTAAATTATTTGGAATTTCATATATTGAGCACCACTCGCTTCTCGTGGTAAATATGGCTTCATCGGTAAGCTCCGTTGGCACACCTACTCTGTTTTTTCTATCCTCATAGTCAAAATAAAATATCTTTGTAACCGATGTTGTTCCTTTGCTTAAAAGCGATATGTCAATGTCTTTATTTAAACTATTGTAAATAATAATTCCAGATATAATTGGTAAGCATAAGAGTGTTATTAGAAATATTAATAGTAGCTTTTTAGTGGTAGATTTTTTCTTTACTTTCAAAAAAATTCACCTCTTTTCGTATACACAAATATTGTTTGCACAATAATATCTTATATACAATTTAAAGGAGCTTAAATAATGGAACAAGATAAAAATTATTCAGAATATATAGAAAAAAAGAAGCTTTATATTTTTTTGTATTTGTTAACTGCTTTAACCATTATTCTTTTTCTTGTTGTTTGGTTTAATTTAAACAGTAAAATTGAAAAGATTAATGATTCAGTAGAAATTTATACACCAACTTATAATGAAATTAACAATACAAAAGAAGAAAAAAAGACATATTTACTAAAAGAATATAACGGTAAGCTTGCGGTATATATCAATAATGATTTTCAATATGAGATAGACGTTTATGTATTTACACTTCCTGAAGAAGACAGAAAGCTCTTGTCCAAAGGCATAGAGGCCGCCTCTGAACAAGAGCTGAACGAAATAATATCGAGCTATTATTAACCTTTTAGTACAACTGCATCTTCACCTAAAATTGCTTTAAGTGCGTTTATAATATCTGCACTTGCGCATATGGTTAGGTTGGATGCTTTTACATATTTTTTAGTAGAATTATCATAGAAAATAATTTCTGTGTCTCCCGAGTACTCCTTTAAAAGCTCAATAATATCATTAACGATGGGCTCTTTAATGCTGCTAACTTTTAAGTAAAGCTTAGAGTCTTTTTTCTTTGAATTTAAATACTCGTTATTTGAAAAGACGGTTTGGCACGAATTCAAAATTATCTTAGGTAGCTCTTCATCCTTTAACGAAATTTGACCTGTTGCAAAAATAACATTGTCAACAGTTAAGTCTGATGAAAATTTTGAAAATTGCTTTGGAAAAACAATTAATTCTATTTCACCGTAAGAATCAGAAATTTTGATAAATGCCATATTTTCATCTGATTTGGTCTTCTTTACCGTTCTTGATGTAATTAATCCGGCTACAGAAACTGTTTTTTTATCTATTAATTGCTCGTCATTGATTATTGTGTTAATTTCTGTAGGCTTAAGAGCATTTAAATGCATTTCATATGAATCAAGAATGTGACCCGAAAAGCACAAACCGAGGACATCTCTTTCAAAAAGCAATAAATCCTTCATAGAAAACTCGGGAAGGTCAGGATAATCTATTTTTGGAATAGTATTAGCAATTTCATCGCCTGACATTAATTGAGTTATGTCAAGCTGTCCATTTGCAGTTGTTTTCGATATGCTGTGCGCTCCGTCGATTGCGAGCTCATAAACTCTGTATAATTGAGCTCGATATTTTCCAAGAGAATCAAACGCTCCTGCCTTTATAAGCGATTCAACCTGTCGTTTATTGATGTCTGTTTCCTTTAGTCTGAAAATAAAATCATCAAAGCTTGCGTACTTTCCGTTTGCATTTCTTTCTTCAACGATTGCAGAAATAAAGTTGCGTCCGACGTTTTTAATTGCTAACAAGCCAAATCTGATATCGTTATCCTCGACTGAAAAATTTACGTCGCTGTAATTTATATCTGGCGGTAGTACTCTAATTCCTACTTTATTGCACTCGTCAATATAATCACGAACCTTTTCTGACGAGCCAAGTACTGATGTAATTAATGATGCGTAATACTCTTTTGGGAAATTAGCCTTTAAATATGCGGTTCTATATGAAATAAAAGCATATGCGGCAGCATGAGATTTATTAAAAGCGTATTTTGCAAAGCTTTCCATTTCATTAAATAAATCTAAAGCAATGCTCCTCTCTACGCCATTCTTTATCGCGCCGTTAATGAATACCTCTTTTTCACTTATTAGTTCATCAACCTTCTTTTTTGACATTGCTCTGCGAACAATATCAGCACGGCCATAGGAATAGCCCGCTACCTTACTAAAAATTTGCATTACTTGCTCTTGGTACACGATGCAACCGTAGGTTGATTTAAGAATGGGCTCAACTATTGGGGTTTTATAATTTATTTTTGTATTATCGTGTCTGCGCTCAATATAAAGAGGTATTGAGTCCATAGGACCCGGTCTATACAAGGCAATAGTTGCGATTATATCTTCTATGCTTTCAGGTTGAAGCTTGGTCAAAACCTGCTTCATTCCTGCGGATTCTAATTGAAAAACACCGTCTGTCCTTCCAGATGAGATAAATTTATATGTTTTTTTATCATCAAGGGGAACAAAATCAATTTTGAAGTCAGGTAAGCGTTTTCTGATTATTTTTTCTGTATCGTATATTATTGTTAAATATCTTAGAGCTAAGAAGTCAAATTTCAGAAGCCCAAGCTTAGCCACAGTGTCCATATCGTATTGAGTGACTGCTACTCCACCGTTAGTCGCAAGCGGAAGGTATTCAACAATGGGCTTATCGGTAATAACAACACCTGCAGCATGAGTAGATGCATGGCGTGGCGTACCTTCAAGTGCAATGGCTGTATCGAACAATTTTTTGATGTTTACATCGTTATTATAGAGCTTTTTTAACTCTTCTACCTCGCTTAAAGCATCGGCTAAGGTTATGTTAATACGTCTTGGAATGAGCTTTGAAATCAAGTCAACATCGTTATAAGAAATTTCCAAAACTCTTCCCACATCTTTAATTGCAGCCTTTGCCGCCATTGTACCAAAGGTTACAATTTGAGCTACGTGGTCTTGTCCATACTTTTTCTTAACGTATTCAATTACCTCGTCACGTCTTTCGTAGCAAAAGTCCGTGTCGATATCGGGCATGCTTACTCTTTCGATATTTAAAAATCTTTCGAAAAGTAAGTCAAATTTTATTGAATCAATATCAGTAATTCCGAGCAAAAACGCAACCAAGCTACCGGCACCCGAGCCACGACCTGGACCTACGGGAATGCCTTGATTTTTGGCAAAGTTTATAAAGTCCCAAACTATTAAAAAGTAGTCGTTATACCCCATGGTATCTATTACGGAAAGCTCGTAATTAATTCTTTCCTCATATTCTTCTCTTGGGTGATTTTCGGAAAAAACAATTTTTTTGTTTTCTATTTTTTCATTAAAGCCCGAATAGGCTAAACTCGATAAATAGTCTTTTGAGGTAACTCCAATTGGTAAAGTGTATTTTGGAAGCTTTGTTACGCCAAATTCAAAGTCAAAATTACATCTGTCAGCTATTTTGACTGTGTTTTCCATAGCTTCTTTAACCTTGCCAAACATTTCCTTCATTTGACCTTCGCTTTTTAGGTAAAACTCATTTGTCGGAAACATAGAACTGCTCTTTTTGCTTAATGTTGTGTTCATCTGAACAGACATTAAAACTGATTGTAAGTAAGAGTCCTCTTTTTGTAAGTAATGAACGTCATTCGTACAAACAAGCTGAGTATTAGTCTCCTTGGCAAGATCAATTAGTGCTTCGTTTACATCAATTTGCTCATCAATCCCGTGGTTTTGGAGTTCAAGAAAGAAATTATCATATTCGAAAATTTCTTTCATTTTGTATATATGTTTTTTTGCACCAGCAATATCTCCTGACATGATAGCTGACGGTATATAGCCAGCTAAGCAAGCTGATAATGCAATAATTCCTTCGCTGTGCTCTTCTAATACAGATAAATCTATTCTTGGTTTTACATAAAAACCGTCTGTATAACCGCAAGAAACAAGAAACGACAAATTTTTATAACCGATGTCATTTTTTGCAAGTAAAACTAAATGATAATACGGAGAATTATTTACACGAGCTTTTTCGAATCTTGATCCCGGTGATAAATACACCTCGCAACCGATAATCGGTTTAATTCCTTCATCCTTGCACGCTTTATAAAATTCAACAGCGCCGAACATGTTACCGTGATCAGTAATGGCAACTGCTTTTTGACCTAGGTCTTTAACAGCTTTTGGAATGTCTTTAATTCTGCAAGCACCATCAAGCAAGCTGTATTCACTATGCAAATGTAGATGTACGAAGTTCGACATATCTGTTTCCTTTCATAAAATTTATAATATCTTTTTTTCTTTTAATTCCTCATAAAACTCAAGAATTTTTTCTAATCTGTGATAAACACCGGATTTTGAAATTGGTGGTGCAAATTGCTTACCAAGCTCTAAAAAGCTTAATTCTTTATACTCTATTCTTTTCATTGCCATCTCTCGTAAGTGAACCGACAATCTATGAATATTATCGGTTTCGATTAGGTGATTAATCACGCTTATGTATTTATCTGATGCTTTTAAGGCTTTATTTATATTCGCAGAATCACAATTGGTAACTCTATTAGCATTGTTAATAAGCTCTTTGTTTATCTTACTGTTCATTATATCGAAGGCTAAAGAAGTGGCACCTATGTTAGCGAAAAAATCTTCTATTGCCTCGCTACGTCTGAAATACAGTATTGTTTTATTACTGCGCTTAGTAATTAACGGATTAATTCCAAGTAAATTTAAAGCGGATTGAATTTCATTTGCTTGCGCTTCTGAATTAAAAATTAATTCAAGTCTATACGATTTTTCGGGATCAGTTATAGCTCCAATAGATAAAAATAAGCCTCTGAAGAAATATTCTCTGCATCTTGAGCATTTAAATACATTATTTTTAATGCTTTGATAGTTGAAGTATCTAAGAAATTTGGCTGAAACGGTGATTTTATTCTTATCATAGGAAAAATTATAGCTTGATTTAACTGATAGCTGTTGGCAAAGCTCTAAGAAAAGTGCTCCGACATCATGGTTCAATTCTTTTTTTGTTATTATTTCTTCATCAATATTTGCACAAAATAAAATGCCGTATAAAAATGAGTATCCACAGCAATTTTTAATTTTACCATTTAGACTACACAGTTCTTTTTTTATATTTTTTGAATATGACATTTTTAAACCCTAATTTATGTATATTATTTCTTCTTTTAAGGCTATATTGTATTTTTCATTAACCAAATGCTTTATGTGTGAAATTAGCTCATTAACTTCCGTTGCCTTTGCATTTCCATTATTTACAATAAATCCAGCATGCTTTTTTGAAACCTGTGCATCTCCAACCGAATACCCCTTTAATCCTAAGCTATCTATTAACGCAGAGGCTGAAGGTCCGTCTGGCTTTATAAACACACTGCCTGCACTTGGCATATCAAGAGGCTGAGTGTTAATTCTTTTATTCATGTTTTTAAGCATCAGTTGATTAATTTCATTGCATTTTCCATCGTTCAATCCAAATGTGGATTCTAAAACATATAAATTTCCATCTTTAAAAATAGAGTGCTTTGTATCAAAGCGATGCTCTTCTTTTGTAATGGTGTATGTAGCTTTACTTTTTTTATCATAAACTTTGCTGCTTAGTATAACGCTTGAAAAAGAATCACCAAATGCCGAGGCATTCATGTATACTCCACCACCTATGCTTCCTGGGATTCCGTAAGCAAATTCTAATCCGGATAATTCACTTTTTAAAGCAATTTTACAAATGCTATTAATGGTGCAACCACATTCTGCGGTTACAACGTTTTTATCGACATATGCTTTGTTTAAAAGTCTTGTAGATACTATCGGATGGTCAAAATAATCATCTGTAAAGTAACAATTTGTACCGTTACCGATTATAACGAACTTGGTATCATTAAGAATAGTCAGGATGTCGATAAACTCATTTATGTTTTTTGGAAAAACAGCAATTTTTGCTTTTCCGCCTATTTTGAATGATACCAAATCAGCAGTTTTAACATTCAAAATAAATTTAACACTGTTGTTAAACAAATACTTTAAAAGGTATGAAAAATACATAACAATTTACCTCAAAATCATTTTAGTAAAATATATTGAGAGTAAATTGTTATTAGTACAATTAAAGAGCCTTTAAAATTTCTCTTGATTGTGAAATTAATTCCTTAGCTGCATCGTATTGTTTAACAGTTAAATCAATACCGCCAATTATTCTTGCAATTTCTTCAATCTTTTCTTCTTCGTTTAACAGTGAACCGCTTGTTTCAGCTCTTCCTTCTATTTCGGTTTTCTTTATAAAATAATGTCTCTCTGCAAGGGAAGCAATTTGTGCAGAGTGAGTTACACAAAACGTTTGTGTATTTGTTGATATTTGTGCGAGCTTAATTCCGATTTTTTGAGATGTACTTCCGGAAACGCCTGTATCAATTTCATCAAAAATAATAGTTTGAGCGCCTTTTTTGTCGGACAAAGCACTTTTTAAAGCAAGCATAATACGTGCAAGCTCGCCTCCTGATGCGATTTTGCTCATTGAAGATAGCTCTTCTCCCACATTGGTTGCTATCATAAATTCTACATCATCAAAGCCCAATGAATTTAACACTTGCTTACTATCCTTTTCTACAATACGCACGTCAATTTGAAAATCAACCTTTGGCATATCTAAAAATTCAAGGGCGTCCTTAACTTGCTTACTTAGGCTTTTCGAAGCATGCTCACGTATTTCGTGGATATCCTTAGCAATTTTACAAGCTTCCAAATATAGACTTTTGTATTCAAACTTTAAATCTTCAATTTTGTTTTCAGCAGTTTCAAACAAAGACAGTTTTTCTTCGGCATTTTCCTTAAATTTCAGAACATCTTCAATTGTTCGGCCATACTTTTTCTCGAGCTTTTGAATAAGAGCCAATCTGTCCTCAACCTGATCCAGCTCTTTCTGTGGGTCGGAAATGCCATCAAATGAGCCGTAGCTCCTTGCTCTGTCAGCGATATCTTCTATTTCATATTTGAAGCCTTGAAGTTGCTCAAGCATTTCGTTTGCATCAGGCATAACATCAGATAGCTTGCTAAGTGAATCGATTGCCTTATCTAATAAAACGCTTGCGCTGATTCCACTTTCGTTTTGTAATAATGCCTTATAGACATTATTAGCATATTTAACAATCTTTTCTGCTCCTTTTAGCTTGTTGCTGAGTGAAATTAATTTAACTTCTTCATCTAAGTCCTTTAGCTTTGCAGAATTAATTTCTTTAATTTGATATTTTAAAATATCAACCATTGTGTCCTTTTGCTTGTTTGCTTCTAATAAAGAATTAATTTCCGTTTTCAAGGATGTCAATTTGTGGTACAGCTCTGAGTACTCTGGCAAAAGCTTTTCGGTGTTTGCAAACTCATCTAATAGTCGTATATGACTGTCTTTATTCAAAAAGCTTTGATTATCGTTTTGACCATGTATGTTGATCAGCTTCCCGCCAATTGACTTGAGTTGAGCAATAGTAGCGGGTGAGGAGTTGATTTTTACTATGCTTTTACCTTCAATAGTAATACATCTGTATAGCGAAAAATTATCCTCGGTATCGTATGGAATGCCTAATTCATCACACAAAGCATATACATCTTCATTAACATTTGAAAATACAGCAGAAACAATAGCGCGATTTTCACCGTGCCTAATTAGCTCTTTTGATATTTTTCCACCAAGTAACATGCTGATTGAGTCGATAATTATTGATTTGCCTGCACCGGTTTCGCCTGTAAGTACATTGAACCCTTTTTCAAAATTAATATCAAGCTTTTTAATTACAGCAATATTTTCAATATGCAAAAAATCAAGCATCTTTTCTCCTAATTACTTTTCTGCTAATTTTAAAATTTTGTTAGTAATATTTTTACTTGCTTCTTCTGATTTGGAAACAAGAATAATGCAGTCATCTCCTGCTACGCAACCTAAAATCTCAATGTCGTGTAGTGTATCTATTCCTGCCGCCACCGCTTGAGCAAGCCCCGGATTTGTCTTAATTACAACATTATTTAGAGCATATTTGATTTCCGTAATTGAAGAAAACAAAGCGTGATTATATGTACCGGAGTTATCTATTTCACCTTTAGGTGCAACATACTTGTACACACCGTTATCAAGCACCTTAACCAGCTTTAGTTGTCTAATATCTCGAGAAGCTGTTGCTTGGGTAGCATTAAAGCCTTCGTTTCTTAATGCGGTAATTAAATCCTCTTGTGTTTCGATGTTTCTCGTAGAAATAATTTCTAAAATTTTTTCTTGTCTTTTCGGCTTCATATTAATCTCCAAATCATTCTAAAACTATATTTTTAATGTATTCATTACTAATTGAGGTAGCTTTTTTGCTGAAGGCGGCAAGATATTCAATATTACCGTCCCCGCCTTGAATGGGTGATTTTAAAAAAGCAAAGCATTTTAAACTGTTAATGTCGGCACAACTGATTACAGACATTACAGCATGGAGGCGCGCCTTTTTGTCTTTAACAATTCCACCCTTACCTATAAAGGCTTTAGCCGTTTCAAATTGCGGTTTTATCAAGCTTAAATAAACACCATCGTCTTTTAACAGCTTGCAGGCAGCAGGAATAATTAAATTTTGAGAAATAAATGATACATCAATTGTAATCACGTCCAAATACTCACCAATGTCATCAAAATTCAAGTTTCTTGCATTGTAATTTTCAATTGAAACTACTCTTTCGTCCTCTAATATCTGTTTTGCTAATTGATTGGTTCCGGAATCAATAGCATAAACCTTTTTTGCACCGTTTAAAAGAAGGCAATGTGTAAATCCACCTGTAGATGCACCGATATCTAAGCAAACTTTGTTTTCAAGCTTGGCTTGAATGGCATTAATAATACTTTCAAGCTTTAGTCCACCACGTGAAACATAAGGGCAAGTATCATTAATTTCAATCTTATGTTCGATATAGTTATTTATATCAAAGGATGGCTTAAGAATAACCGAGCCGTCTATTTTAACATTACCGTCACAGATTAAGCCTTTTGCTTTTTGCCTACTTTTTACGTAATTGTTTTCAAACAAATATAAATCTAATCTCATTATTTGTCTCTGTTTATCATAAATTTTGCAAGCTCTATGAGTGAATTATGACCTGTTTTTTTGCAATACTCATAAATAGCAGCTATTGCTTCATTTGTCAAGTTATCTACTAAAATTTGTGCCTCCTCAACGCTCATAAACGAAAGAGCGGTTGATTTGTTATTTTTATCGTCAGATCCTATCGGCTTTCCTAACACCTCTCTACTCGAAATTCTATCAAGAATGTCATCTCTAATCTGGAAAGCAATTCCTAATTTCGTAGCATATTCTTCAATATTTTGAATAATATGCTCATCTGCATCATCGCAAGCGGCATAATAGCCTAATAGCATTGCGCATCTGATTAGCGCACCTGTTTTTAATGAGTGCATATTTTTAAGTAAATCAAAATTACTAATTGAAGCACCGGAGCTTAAATCTATCATTTGCCCGCCTGCCATTCCGCTAAAGCCTGCACAATTAGAAAGAGCTACGGTAGCAAGTCGTACACTTTTATCTGATACCAAAGTATTAGATGCCAAAACCTCGAATGCGTATGTTAAAAGGGTATCTCCTGCCAAAAGAGCTTTAGCTTCACCAAAAACCTTATGGTTCGTCGGTTTACCTCTTCTCATATCGTCATTGTCCATACAGGGCAAATCATCGTGTATTAAAGAATATGTGTGAATCATTTCCAATGCACAGGCAAATGGTAATACTCTATTAATTTCAAATTTTTGGGAAAACAGACGATAAGCTTCGATTACAATGAACGGTCGAATTCGTTTGCCACCCGACATTAAGCTATATTTCATCGGTTCTGCAAGTCCATTGTCATCCTTGTTAGTTAAATACTCATTTAAAGCTTTTTCAACTAATAAATTATTTTCATTTAATCGTTCTAAGTATTCACTGTTCATCTGGCTTAAAATCTCTTTCTTCCAATTCTCCACTATTATTAACAAGTACTTTAATAGAATTCTCAACCGATTCTAATTTTTTATTGCATAGCTTAACCAAGCTTACACCCTCCTCGAACAAATCCAAGGATTTTTCTAAGGGATTTTCGCCGCTTTCAAGCAGTTCAACGATTTCTTCAAGTCGCTCAAGAGCCTCTTCAAAGCTAACTTCCTTTTTTGGCATTTTTTCTTCTCCTTTTCACTTTAGAAACAACGGCATTAATTTCGCCATTGCTCACTTTTATTGCAATTTCATCACCAACACTCACGTTATCTACACTTTTTATAATCTTGTTATCTTTGTCAAAGACAGCACCGTATCCCCTTGAAATTACAGCCATTGGATTGAGGGCAGATAACTTTGAATTAACATCGATAAACGATTCCCTTTTCTTATTAAAGCAACCTTGAAACACAGAAAGAAGCTTTTCGGAGATATTGGTAAGCTTTAAATTTGGAATATCTAACATTGACATAGGTTTTGATAAGGATTTAGAATTAGCTAAATCCTCCACAATAGCTTTATAGGACTGAATATTGTCTAATATGGCATTTAAAGCTCTCTTGTTGAATTCCTGCAATTTATTATTAATTTCTTTAATATCCGGTGTTACCATTTCAGCAGCATGTGAAGGTGTGGCAGCGCGAGCATCTGCAACAAAATCGCAAATGGTATAATCAATTTCGTGGCCAACAGCCGAAACAACAGGTATTTTCGAAGCATATATTGAACGGGCTAACATTTCATTATTAAAAGCCCATAAATCCTCAATTGAGCCTCCACCACGTCCGATAATGATGACGTCAACATTGTTAACTATATTAAAATATTCGACTCCTTTAATTAGTTCGTTTGGAGCATCATTGCCTTGAACAAGTGAAGGAAATAAAACTAATTTTGCACACGGATATCTACTTGTAGCTACTTTGATGATATCTCTGATTGCAGCGCCGGTGGATGAAGTGATAATTCCAATGGATTTTGGAAACTTTGGGATGCTTTTTTTATGCTCATTATCAAAAAGTCCCTCTTTACTTAACTTTTCCTTTAACTGCTCATATGCAATATGAAGGTCACCAACACCGTCAGGATGCATACTGTCAATATAAATCTGGTAGGTGCCTGCTTGATGATAAACACCTATTCTACCGTGTACTATGACCTTCATTCCGTCTTGTGGATCAAATTTAATTTTTCGAGCATATGAGCGGAACATTACGGCTTTTATTTCACTATCTGCATCCTTTAATGTTAAATAAAAGTGACCTGTAGCATAGTGATTTTTAAAATTTGATATTTCACCGACAGCAAACACGTCTTGTAGAAGTGCTTCCTCTTCTACAAGCTCTTTGATGTAGTTATTTATTTCTAATATTGTTTTGGGAATTGGAGGTAAAACATTTCCGTCATCATCAAATCTATAGTTCATAATTTACCTCCTTTACTAAATTAGCCTATAAAAGCTTTTCTTGCTAAAAGCGCAACACCGCAAGCGTTATCGGTGCTGAATTGCGGTTCTGCAAAATATATATCTTTGAATTTGCTTGAAAGGTTATTCTTGATTATGCTGTTGCTCATTACTCCGCCTGCATAAACTATTTTTATATCTCCAAATTTGTTTCTTATATTCTCTGTTATTTTGGAAATTGTTTTAAAAATAAAGTCAAGCACAAAAGCGGATACAAGATTTGGATTTTTGCTTTCATTGTAAAGCTTTAGCGCAAGGTTTTCTAAGCCTGACAAATTACACTCGAATTGATTGACGCAAATTTTACAGTTAGGTGTTTTAATTTGGTTTTCCAAAGCCAATTGTTCAATTTCTTTACCACAAGGAAATTTCAGCCCCATTTTAACGCCAATTCTATCAATAGCTTGTCCTGCATGCAAGTCTATGCTTCCGCCTAATAATGATATGTTAAAAGAACTTTTGTCAGGGGTTACAATTAATATTTCTGTGGTCCCTCCTGAAACATGGAAAGCTACGAATTTATCATCCGTTTCAAGCTTACTCGAATATAATGCCGCTTGTATGTGACCGGCCTGGTGTGAGAAATGAAATGCCGGGATATTAAATAATGCGGAAATCATTTCGGCAACAGCGCTACCAACAAGAAAGCACGGCATATATGAGCCGTCTACATCACGTGGATATGATGAGTATCCAATGGCAACAATTTCATACTCTGCGTGCTTTTCTTTGATTTTTTTTGAAATAATTTGAAAATTTTTAACATGTGCAAAAACAGCATCACTTTGCCTTAAGCCGTTTTCGCCGACTTTGACAGGCAACAGTTCTTTATAATTCTCCAAAATTATACCATCCAGGCTACAAACGGCGCAGGAGGTAGTATAATTGCTGGTATCAATGCCAATAATGACTTTTTTATTCATCTGTTTTTAAGCTTTTAGCTATATTATTAAGAACACCATTTATGTATGAAGACGCGCCATCTTCACCATATTCCTTAGCAAATTCCACGGCTTCATTTATGGAAATGGCAGGTGGAAGCTTCGCGTACATCATTTCATAAACGCTAACGCGCATTATTGAAAGTGTCGCCTTTGAAAGTCTGCTAATTTTCCAACCGCTTAAATTATTTGAAATTACGGTGTCAATGTTTATTATATTTTCACAAATGCCGATAAATTGACCCTTTACACTCTCGTTTTCATCGTCTTGACATATGAAATTATCATATGCTCTTTCGTAATATTCGAAAGGAGACTCGTCTTTATTAAATTCGTATCCAAACACTAATTCAAATGTAAATTTTCTGATTTTTCTTTTTCCAAGCATGATTATGTCCCTCGTTTTCTATTTACAATTCAATTATATATTTTTTTAATATTAAAGTCAAGTGAATTATTCATTTTATATGAATATTTTTTCTTTTTTGCATAAATTTATTTTTCACTTGAATTCATTATAAATTTATGATATCTTATTAGTAGCATATTAAGGAGTTTTTTAATGAACGAAAAAGTAAAATCTAACAAAAATATTCTTCATATTTTAGAAATTGCTTGCTTTTTTTATTTACCCATTACATTTACTATAAATTTTTTGTGTCATTTTATGTTGAACGGTAAGTTGTTGCAAGCATGGGCTAATTTAATAATTTTTTTAATTACATTTGTTATAGCTTTAATTGTTGGCTTTAAGAGTCAATTTAGAATTAAAGATGGAATAGTTAGAAATACGTGTAGTATTTATACTATTTTGTCCTTTATAATCAATACATTTGTTTTCATTATTGATGACGGTAAAATGTGGTCAGTAAAGTCAATGATACTAATCTTATCATTTGCTATAATAATTGCGCTTCTTTTAAGATATCTTAAGATTAAGCTTTATTTAATAAGAACACTGATTTATTATTGCGTGTGTTTAGCTGCGTTTATGTTTTTAACAGTCGGTATAGCTGAATACACTAATGGCAATAATACAATGCTTTTGTTCGGCATATTTACAATTGTATATGCAATTATTTCAATAATTTATTTTTATGTCAAGAGGTCATTTCTTTCCTTTGAAAACGATGAAAAGAATTATAAGCGACAATTTGATTAAAATTTAACATAAACAAAAAAGGAATTCGGTAAACGAATTCCTTTTATTGTTGCTTAAAGTAATTAGTGCAAATTATTTAAATTTGCGCTTTCTCGCAGCTTCAGACTTCTTCTTTCTCTTAACGCTTGGTTTTTCGTAATGCTCTCTCTTACGAAGCTCCATAAGAACTCCGGATCTAGCACACTGACGCTTAAATCTACGAAGTGCGCTGTCGAGCGATTCATTTTCCTTAACTCTAATTTCTGCCATTCTATATCCCTCCCCCCGCGTTTAGCAAAGAGATTAAATCTCTATGATATTATAGTACAAATGTAATCCGTTTGTCAATAGTGAATTTACATTTTTTTGAAAAATTTTATTTAATTACAATATTAACAATTTTTCCGGGAACAAAAATTTCCTTAATTATGTTTTTGCCATTAATAGCATCAGCAACCTTAGGGTCATTTTTTGCTACATTTATTGCATCATCCTTGGAAATAGTTTTTGATACTGTTATTGTGGAACGTAATTTACCGTTAATTTGTACAGCAATTTCAATATTATTCTCAACTGTCTTGGCTTCATCATATTCAGGCCATTTTGAGAGTGAAATAAAGTCATCGTTGCCTAAATTGCTCCACATTTCTTCTGTAAGGTGCGGTGCAAATGGATTTAAAAGCTTTAATAATACCTTTAACTCATCAACAGTTAAGCTACCGTTTTCATAAACATCATTAACAAAAGACATCATAGCTGCTATTGCAGTATTAAATTTCATTGTATCAATGTCGTTTGTTACCTTTTTTATGAGCTTGTGTAAGGAAGCTTCAAGCTTTTCGGTAACGCCGGTGCCATTTGCTATTTCGGGTAGTGATGAAACTCTATCTAAAAATCTCTTACAGCCTCTGATGCTTGCCGGATTCCAAGGTGCAGCCTTTTCGAAATCTCCGATAAACATTTCATATAGCCTGAGTGTGTCAGCACCGTATTCAGCAATTACATCATCCGGATTAACAACATTGCCACGAGATTTTGACATCTTTTCACCATTTTCACCGAGAATCATTCCGTGAGCAGTTCTCTTTTTATATGGCTCCTTGCATCCGATTACGTCAATGTCATATAAGAATTTTGCCCAGAAACGAGAATACAACAAGTGTAAAGTAACGTGTTCCATACCGCCGTTATACCAGTCAACAGGCATCCAGTAATCAATTGCTTCACGTGAAGCAAGCTCGTTTTTGTTATCAGGATCACAGTAGCGTAAGAAGTACCAAGATGAGCCTGCCCATTGTGGCATTGTATCTGTTTCTCTTTTTGCAGGAGCTCCGCAGCATGGACAGGTTGTATTAACCCACCAATCAATTTTAGAAAGTGGAGATTCACCTGTATCAGTTGGCTCGTAGTGCTCAACCTCAGGTAATCTAATCGGTAACTGATCCTCGGGAACAGGAACCCAGCCACACTTGTCACACCAAACCATTGGAACGGGTTCGCCCCAATATCTTTGACGTGAGAATACCCAGTCCCTTAGCTTATAGTTAATCTTTGAATGTCCTTTACCATTTTTTTCAAGCCATTCTATGATAGCCTTTTTGGCATCAGCAACTTCTAAGCCATCTAAGAATCCAGAGTTGCACATAGTGCCTGTTGCAACATCGGTAAATGCCGTTTCTTGAACATTACCGCCGGCTACAACCTCAATTATAGGTAAATTGAATACCTTTGCAAAATCCCAGTCTCTATCATCATGGGCGGGAACAGCCATAATAGCACCTGTACCGTAGGTAGCAAGAACGTAATCTGAAATAAAAATAGGAATTTCTTTTCCGTTTACAGGATTTATTGCTCTTACGCCGTCAAGGCAAACACCGGTTTTGTCCTTTACAAGCTCTGTTCTTTCAAAATCAGATTTCTTTGCGGCTTCGGATTTATAATTGTTTACTTCATCAATATTTTTAATGGAATCTTTCCACTTTTCAATTAATGTGTGCTCCGGAGCCATAACCATATAAGTAGCACCAAAAAGTGTGTCTGGACGTGTTGTATAAACTACTACCTCGTCACCCATTGTTGTGTTAAATGTTACTTCAGCGCCCTCACTTCTGCCAATCCAGTTAATCTCCTGTGTTTTAACTCTTTCAATAAAGTCAAGGTCAGCCAAGTCATCAATAAGTCTTTGTGCATATTCGGTAATTTTGAGCATCCACTGGCTCTTTACCTTATGAACAACTTCACTACCGCATCTTTCGCATACGCCGTTTACAACCTCTTCGTTAGCTAAAACACACTTACAAGATGTACAGAAATTCACATTCATTTCCTTTTTGTAAGCAAGGCCTTTTTTATAAAGCTGTAAGAATATCCATTGTGTCCATTTAAAATAATCGGGGTCAGTAGTGTTGATTTCACGGGACCAATCAAAGCTATAACCGATAGATTTTAATTGTTCTTTAAAATGCTTAATATTCTTTTCTGTAACGATGCTTGGATGAATATGATTTTTAATTGCATAGTTTTCAGTAGGAAGACCGAAGGCATCCCAACCCATTGGAAATAGTACATTGTAGCCTTCCATTCGCTTCTTTCTTGAAACGATATCCATAGCTGTGTACGGTCTTGGATGTCCAATATGTAAGCCTTGTCCGGATGGGTATGGAAATTCAATAAGAGTATAGTATTTTGGCTTTGTATAATCGGTAGATACCTTAAAAGCCTCTTTTTCATCCCATTTTTCTTGCCATTTTTTATCAATTTGAGTAAATTCGTATTTCATTTTTGTCTCCTACTATTTATTCTAATATGCTGTTTATATCTATTTCCTCGGCATCTGCCCATAGCTTTTCTAACTTATAGAAGCCTCTTGCTTCATTTGAAAAAATATGAACAATAATGTCGTGACAGTCAATTATCTTCCATTCATCAGAATCAGTCCCTTCAAGTCGCACAAAGGGCGCTTTTCCAACGCCAAATTGATACTCTACTTCGTCGGCAAGAGTTTTAATCTGCGTGCTTGAATTACCGGTGCAAATCACAAAATAATCCGCTAAAATGGTCTTTTTGTCAATTTTTAATAGTTTAATATCGTTAGCTTTTTTAGTATCAAGAATTTTAACAGCTGCCTTTGCAAGCTCAAACGAATCGGCGGTTGCTAACTCGTTTTCTTTTACATTAAACAATATATCCATTTATTCCTCCAATGAAATATTTTTGAATACTGATTTATTCATTAAAAAATAATTTCTTGCTTCAACAGTATCTGAATCAATTTGCTTATTTTCATCAATCAGATTCTTTATAGTTAGGTTGAAAGATAAAACCATAGTTTTCCTCAAAACCTCTAATTTGCTATTTAAGCTGTTAGCTGTGCTTATATTATCATAAAAATACTTTCTGAGCTGTACGCAATCCTCAAAGGTACGACCTGCTTCAATATAGTCAGCCAAATAAATAATTGTCTCAAACAGGCTCATATTTTTTCTTCCTGTGGTGTGATAATAAATACCGTTATACACTTCATCATCTACCAATTCAGTGCTAAATAGTTCGCGTGCATATTCGCAGCCGGTTTTGGCGTGCAACAGCTTTGAAACTATATTGCTTTTGTCAATACTAATACTGTATTTTTCGCATAGCTCTAAATGTTTTTCAAGTGTAAAATCCTTAGTTATATCGTGCAATAATCCGGCAAATTGTAGCTTATCAGCTTTATCGGGAATAAAAATTTTTCCTAATTCGTAAGCTTCCTTTTGTACGCCTAAGGTATGGTTAAATCTTTTTTCGGTTTCTAAAGCTTTAACAGCATTTTCAAAGAATTTAAAATCATATTCCATATTATCACCATTTTTTATATAGCCCATTACGTTTGATATATTCTAACACCTCAGAGTCTAAATATTCCGAGCAGTCTTTATCCACATTATTTCTAATTTCTGTAGATGAAATTTCTAAAGCTTGCGTTTCAAGAAAATGAATTTTTGCATCAAAGTTAAGCTCGTATTCTTCAATTTTTTCTTGAATTTTTTTAGTTATCTCCGGCTCATTTTCTCTTCTTGCATACACAATTGTTGCATTTTGAAAAATATACTCAGGATTATACCAAGAACCGAGTGTTAAAACCATATCAGTACCGCACAAAAAGAAAATTTCATCGCATCCTTGTTCCTTGAAATGACGTATTGTATCAGCAGTATAGCTTTTGCCTTGTCTTTTTATTTCCAAATCGGAAACTTCTACCTTGTTCGAAATTTTTTCAAATGCAAGACGAGTCATGTTCAATCTGTCTTCAACAGATGACAATGAGTGAATTTGCTTGTGTGGAGGGGTACATACGGGAATTACATACACTTTATCAAGGGGAAACAGATTGAAAAATGCTGTAAATGTTTTAACGTGTCCTAAATGTGGTGGGTCAAAGGTTCCACCGAAAATTCCAATCTTCATCTTATTTTAGTTATATCTATTTTCCTGTTTTTTTCATGGTCTGAAACACGGTAGAGTACCACTTTTGTTCCGATAACCTGTACTACCTGTGCATTGATGTTTTGAGAAATTATCTCGGAAGCTTCTTTTGCGCTGTTTGGCGAGGTTTCTAACACCTTGATTTTAATGAGTTCACGCGCATTCAGTGCGTTTAAAAGCTGTGAGCATAGCTCCTCGGTTATTCCGCCTTTACCGATTTGAAATATGGTATCTAAATTTACAGCAAGGCTTTTTAAATACGCTCTTTGTTTACTTGTCATGACAATACCTGCGCTAATTTTTTTATTAGATTTCTCATTGCAACTCCGCGATGACTTACCTTGTTCTTTTTCGCAAGCTCTACCTCAGCAAAGGTTTTTCCAAACGGTTCATAATAGAACAAAGGATCGTAACCGAATCCGCCGTCTCCGGTTCTTTCAGTTAAAATTCTGCCATAGCATTCACCACGAACAGTAAAGTCCTTAGAATGATCAGGAAAAACACAAGCCATAGCACAAACATATTTTGCACCTCTGTCGCTTATTCCCTCTAATTTTTCCAACAATAAATCATTATTGTCTTCATCATTTCCACCGGAAAATCGTGCAGAATACACACCGGGAGCTCCGTTTAGGGCATCAACGCAAAGCCCGGAATCATCAGCAATTCCAATATATCCTAATTTTGCGGGTACTGATGCCTTTGTAATAGCATTTTCTTCAAATGTTTCACCGATCTCTTCAATATCACCGTAATAGCCTATATCATCAAGTGATAATACAGTTACATCAAAATCAGCTAATTCGTTAAAATATGTTTTAAGTTCTCTAATTTTATTTTTGTTTCTTGTTGCGAAAACTACTTTAATCATATTATTCAAACAACGCATCTATAAACTCATCTGCGTTAAACTTCTCCATATCGTCGATTTGCTCACCAACACCAACAAATTTAACCGGAATATCAAGCTCATTTTTAATTGAGAAAACTATTCCACCCTTTGCCGTACCGTCCAGCTTAGTTAATACTATTCCTGTTATGTCAGCTGCCGTCTTAAATTCTTTTGCTTGATTTACAGCATTTTGCCCTGTTGTAGAGTCAAGAACGAGTAAAGTTTCTCTTACTGCATCAGGTAGCTCTCGAGAAATTACTCTATCAATTTTTGCAAGCTCATTCATTAAGTTTTTCTTGTTGTGTAAACGTCCGGCGGTGTCGATTATTAAAACATCGGCATTTCTCTTTTTTGCAGCATTAATTGCATCAAAAACTACTGCTGCTGGATCAGAGCCCTCTGTATGCTTAATCAAATCAACTCCTGCTCTGTCTGTCCACACATTTAATTGGTCAATAGCTGCCGCCCTGAATGTATCAGCAGCAGCTACTACCACCTTTTTGTGTTGCCTTTTCAGTGCAGAAGATATCTTGCCTATGGAAGTGGTTTTACCAACTCCGTTTACACCGATAACAAGGATTACAGTCATATCATTGCCAAATTGAATTTCTCCACCTTGACCAAGCATATCTCTCATTATGTTTTTCAAAGAGTTTTTAACATCGTTTGAATCCTTGATACGATTTTCTTTAATCTCTTCTCTAAGCTTTGTTAAAATTTCGTCAGCAGTAACTGCGCCAACATCGGCACAAATTAGAATTTCTTCTAATTCTTCCATTAGGTCCTCGTCAATTTTTCTTAAGCTTTTAAATAAGTCCGAAAAGGGCTTAAATAAAGCGTTTTTAGTTTTTTGAAGACCTTTTTTTAGCTTTTCAAAAAAAGACATAATATCTCCTTATTGTTTAGGACCGTTGTCCTTTAGTATGTTGTCCTTACCTACATCATTTACATCCATAGTAAGAACCTTGGAAATACCCTTTTGTGGCATGGTTACACCATACAATCTATCGGCAATTTCCATTGTTCCACGACGGTGCGTAATGATGATGAACTGTGTTTGATTGGAATATCTCTTTACGTATTGACCAAATCTTGCAACGTTAACATCATCAAGAGCAGCTTCAATCTCATCAAATATGCAGAAGGGTGTAGGATTAACCTTTAAAATTGCAAACAAGAGCGCAATAGCGACGAAAGCTTGCTCGCCACCTGACAAAAGCATAAGACTCTTGATAACTTTACCGGGAGGGGCTGCTTTAATCTCTATACCGCAATTAAGAATATCATTTTCATCCTCAAGTGAGAGCTCAGCATGTCCTCCGCCAAACAACTCTTTAAATACTATATTGAAATTTTCATTGATAGCTCTGAAAGCTTGGATGAAGGTTTCCTTCATTTTAGTTTCCATATCAGTGATTATTTCGGTTAAGTCATCCTTGGCTGTTTTAAGATCTAGGAGCTGAGTATTGTAATAGTCGTACTTTTCTTTAACCTCTTTGTATTCATCCATTGCGTTTGGATTTACATGTCCTAATGCACGTAGCTTATTTCTACATTCTGTTGCTATAGCATGAATCTCCTTGCGATTCTCTGATGTTACAGGTGGATATCCAAGCTCAACCGCAGTCGAATAAGTAAGACCATAATCTTGATAAAGCTTGTCTACCATATTGTCAAACTGAAGCTTTAACTGCTCCAAATGGCTCTTACTTTCGGAGTTTGAACGAATAACAAGCTCTTTCTTGCTAACAAGCTCCTTATAGCTTTTATTTAATTCAGTTCTTTTTTGCTCTAAGGAAGCAATTTGCTCAATTAAGTCATCACGGTTACACTGCAAATTTAGCTGTCTTTCTTGAGCCTCTTTGTAGAGCTTTCTGTTGTTTGCTTTCTTTTCACCGGATGAAGAAACAGCCTCATTGAATTCCTTCATCTTATTGTTACGATCTAAAATGTCGTTGTTAATTTCATTCAATCGTTCATTAGCATTCAAAATAGCAGCAACGGCAGCCTCTATATCTTTATTTACTCCCGTTATTTCGATTTCTAAGTTTACGATTTTTCTTTGAAGCTCCTCATTTTCATTCTCAGACTCACCTTTTTCAATATCAAGGTTAAGTCTTATTTCAGAGATATTGCTGATTTGCTCCTTAATATCTATTTGCTGTTGCTTCAGAGATTTTAATTCATTTTTGTTCTTTTCCTCTTCATCAAACAATCTCTTTGTACTATCTTCAAGACCCTCTATTTGATTTTTGGAAAACTCCATTTTAACAATTAATGAATCATATTCGGTTTTTTCGTCCCTGTAAATAGTATCAGTTAGATCATATTGTTGCTTATCTGCTAAACGAATAGATGTAAGCTCTCTTAAGCTTTCACCTAATTTTTGACCAATAGCCTTGATATCTTCGATTTTAGCAATAAGCTCTGCTTCCTCTTCTTCCATTTTCTTAATATCAACACTGCGAGAAAGCATTGTGCCCTCTTGCTTTACCGAACCACCGGTAAAGGAACCGCCGACATTAATAATTTGACCATCTAAGGTAACAACCTTAATTTTGTACTTTTGTTCTTTTGCCATTTCGGTTGCATTATCAATATTATCGAAAACTACTGTTCTGCCGAGCAGGGATGAGAAAATTTTCTCGAATTTAGGATCAAATTTAATTAGCGCATCAGCTACACCAATGTATCCTTTATATTTCTTTGCATTTAGCATTTCTTGCGTTGGAGCTTGACCGCTAACTGAGCTAATTGGATAGAATGTAGCTCTACCGGCTTTATTGTCCTTTAGGGCTTTAATACAAGTTTTTGCAGTATTCTCGTTGTCAACTACAATATGCTGTAATCCTGCGCCTAAAGCAGTTTCAATTGCTGATATGTACTCATCCGAAACTGAAATTAATGTTGAAACAGGTCCGTATACAGTGCCGCAATTTTCAATTTTGTTGCTTTTGTAGGCATTCATAATAAATCCAACGCTTTTTGCATAGCCTTCAAACAGCTCTTCCATTGCTGTAAGAGCATTTATTCTCTCTCTTAATGCAAGCTGCTTGGATTTAAGTATATTCATTTCTTCCTTTAAAGCTTCATATTTTTCTGTTTTTTCATCGATATCAATATTAATGTTAGTTAATTTTTCCTCTAACTCATTAATAGTTGCCTCATATTTTGCTAAAACCTTTGCTTGTTCATCAGCTTTATCACTTAACTCATCAAATTCATTACGGTATTTAATAAGGTCATTATTAATTTCTTCTTTTCTTTCGTCGCCATTAAATTGAGAGTTTTCTAAGACGGAAAGCTTTACTACTATTTCGTTGTTTGTCGTTTCAAGCTTTTTGATTTCTTGAAATAGACGCTCTATCTCTTCTTCATCCTTAGTTGTTTTTTCTTTTAAGGTTTCGCTCTTTTCAACAAGCTCCTGCTTTTGAAGTTTTAATGAGGAAAGAAGTCCATTGATTTTTTCGTAGTTTTCTTCCTTTTCTTTGATCTCGTTTTGACAAAGCTCTTTTTTGGCATTTATTTTTTCAAGCTCTTCAATTTGAGCTTTGGAAGAAATCTTGGCATGCTCAACGTCATTTTCCATCAAGCTCAATTCTTTATCAAGAGTGTTGATTGTTGTTGTGCAAGAGTTGATTTGGGTAAGAATGTTTTCGCTTTCTTTTCTTGCTTCGATGATTTTTTCGTATAAAGTGGAATCTTGAGCTTCAATCCTTTGAATTGACTCATCAGTTTGACCAAGCTCTTCCTCTGAAAGCTGGAATACTTGACCTTGCTTTTCAATATCAGATTTAGTTTTTTGTGAGTCATAAATCCAAAGTGAAACCTCGGCCTCTTTTCGCTTTTCATAAAGCTCATGATACTTAATTGCTTTATCTGCAGCAGCTTTTAATGGGCCAATACGATTTGCATATTCATTGTAAATATCGTATACTCTTTCCATATTGTCCTGTGTTGCCTTAAGCTTTCTTTCAGCATCTTCTTTTTGATATCTACATTTTGCAATGCCGGCAGCCTCTTCAAAGATGTTTCTTCTGTCTTCACTCTTTTTTGAAATGATTTCCGCTATTCTTCCCTGTCCAATTATAGAATATCCCTCACGGCCTACACCTGTGTTCATAAACAGCTCGTGTATGTCACGCAGTCTAACAGGGTTTTTATTAATCATATATTCACTTTCGCCCGCACGAAAATAACGTCTAGTTACTGTAATAGTGTCATATGGGCTATTAATTCGTCCTTCCTCTAAGGAGTTATCGAATGTAACAGATACCTCAGCATAGCTCATCGGCTTTCTTACCTCAGTACCAATAAAAATTACGTCCTCCATTTTTGAGCCACGCAATGTTTTTGTGGAAAGCTCACCAAGCACCCAACGCATTGCATCTGTAATATTTGATTTTCCACTTCCGTTTGGACCAACAATTACAGTTGCACCGTCATCAAAATACAAGGTTGTTTTATCCGGGAAAGATTTAAATCCTTGTAATTCAAGTGATTTTAATCGCATGAGTTTTCCTCCTTTATCTCTAATTTTATATCTGTATATTTCAAACTAATGTTTTCTATAACCTTGATTGCTTTAAAGCCATATTTTTTTGTTAACTCAATTATGTTATGTCGTTTATGACCTATAATTTGAGAAGTATTGCCTTTGGCGCAATTTATAATTAAGTGTTTATTTAAGTATTTGTCTAAATTATCTGTTAGTCTATCGCATATGCCCATGTAAAGCATCCTGCTTTTAACCATTTCGCCAATTGACGGAAAGTTTGGTCCTGCAACAAAGGTGTCTTCTGAGTGTAGATTTTCACTATCGCACAAACCTATTCTTATACAATCTACTTTGTTATTAACAAATTCTTTTAAAACTAAGGAACTTCTGTCTACAGCTTCCTCTAATGATAACGGTTCGTAATCACCTTTTTTCAATAAAAGCTCGAGCTCGGTATTTTTAAATACAAGTGTAGGGTAAATTCTTGTACCGCTTGCACCAAGCTTGCATATTTGCTTGGCGCAATGAAGCTCGTCCTCTTTTGTAGCTGTTGGCAAGCCAATCATCATTTGTCCAACAAAGCTTATTCCATTTCTTTTTAAAAGCTTGGTTGCATTAATGGTATCATTTACCGTATGCCCGCGTTTAAGATAAGAAAGTACACTGTCATTCATTGATTGAATTCCAAGCTCTACGGTTGTAATCGAATATTTTTTTAGTATATCTATTATTTCTTGAGAAATGTAGTCAGGTCTTGTAGACATTCTGATTCCAATTACTTTTCCATTATCTACATATTCTTGAGCAATGTTCAATAAGCGAAGCATTAAACTTCTATCAATACCGGTAAAGGACCCACCAAAAAAAGCAATTTCACAAATATCATCTTGGTTCACGGTTCTTAAAACGTCATTGATAGTTTCATAAACTGTTTTTTCATCAAATTCAACAGTACCTGATATGTATTTTTGATTGCAAAAAATACATTGATTGGGACAACCAAGGTGTGGAATAAAAATAGGAATATTGATATGTCTCATTTAACATCAAATAATTTAAGGGCTTCTTTCGCTGCTAATTGTTCAGCTTCCCTCTTTGTCTTACCGGTTCCCTTGCCAATAACATTGGAATTTAGCCTTACCTCAATCTCAAATGTCTTATCGTGGTCAGGTCCATACTCCTTTATGCACACGTACTGAAGCTTATCAGTACCGATAGCTTGAATGAATTGCTGTAGTGTTGTTTTATAGTCATAAGCCATTTCATCATGGGAAGCAAAAACAATTTCCTTTTCCATGATTGGCAGAAGAAAATCAGCTACCTGTTTTTTGGAACAGTTTGAGTCCAGATAAATTGCAGCTAAGAGCGCTTCAAAGGCGTTTTCAAGGATTTTGGGATTAGTACGACCTGTTTCCTCTTCTCCCTTGCCAAGCAGCAAATATGAACCCAAATTAATTTCATTGGCTAAAGATGATAATGACCTTGAGCATACAACGGAAGCACGTATTTTAGTTAGGTCACCCTCAGGCTTGTCCTTGTATTTACCATAGATGTATTCACTGATGACAAGAGAAAGCACACTATCCCCTAAAAATTCAAGTCTTTCGTTGCACTGGCAGATCGCCTTGCGTGCCTTTTGTTCATTTGCATAGGAGGCATGGGTGAGTGCGGTTTGCAATATATTCTTGTCCTTAAAGCTATATCCAATTGTTTTTTCAAGATTTTCAAAAGGCATATTGCCCATAGAGCCTACCTCCTTACTTTAGTGATTCTTGTACTCTGTTTATTATGTTTGAACTGCTATAATTTATAGCCTGTAAAATTGCACTGAAAATATTTTCTGCTTTACAACTACCGTGTGCCTTGATTACAGGCTTAGAAATACCAAGCAAAGGCGCTCCACCGTAACTCGAAGAGCTAAAGGTCTTTTTTAATCCCTTTAACTGATCCTTGACAAGCAAATATGAAATTTTGGTTTTAGTATTTGATGTATAAACATTTTTAAGCGTGGAAAAGAAGAAAGCACCCATTCCCTCTGCAAGCTTTAATGTTATATTACCTGTAAAGCCGTCAGTAATAAGAACATCACATGGTGAATTCGGTATTTCTCTGGATTCAATATTTCCAACAAAATTTATGTATTCGTTATTCTTTAAAAGATTATATGCTTCCTGAACAACAGGCGTTCCTTTATGTTCTTCAGTGCCGTTATTTAACAAACCGACCTTTGGCTGCTCAACTCCAAGCATTTCGTTAACATATGCAGAGCCAATAACTGCCCATTGGTTTAAAATATCTGCGGTAACTGTTGGATTTGCACCTGAATCGAGCAAAAGAATTGGTCTGCTAAATGGTAAAATGCTTGCAATAGCGCTTCTTCTGACTCCCTTGATTTTTCTGACAATTAGTGTTGAGGCTGCATGCAAAGCACCTGTGCTACCGGCACTAATGAACGCATCAACTTCACCGTTTTTCAGCATTTTTAAGCCAATTGCCATTGAAGAATTGTTTTTTTCCTTCATAACCATCATAGGGTCGTCGTCCATTGTTATTACAACATCAGTGTGAATAATACTGATATTATTCGATATGTTATCGCTTATTTCAGAGAAGCAAGACAATATTTTTACTTTATCACCTAATAAAACAATTTCAATGTCTTTATTTGATTTACAATGCTCAGAAGCAATGTAAGCGCCCTTTACTATTTCAAAAGGGGCATTGTCTCCACCCATAGCGTCAACTGCTATTTTCATCTAAAAATTTCACCTTTCAATTGTTCGATTGTTGATATCGCTCTTTTAGCTATTTCTTCGTTTCGTGCTTTTTTGCCACCCTTTACTTTGTATTCTAATGGTGCGACAATTCCAAAATTAGCATTCATGGGTTGAAAATTGCCTGAATAAGCACCATTATTAACAAAATGTGCGAGTGAACCGATTACTGTTCTGTCTGTAAAATCAATATTTTCTAAGTTTCTAACTCTTCTTGATGCATTGATACCGGCTACATAACCGGAAGAAGCTGATTCAATGTAGCCCTCAACTCCTGTCATTTGACCGGCAAAATAAATATTAGGATTTGACTTCAAAGAATAATATTGAGTTAAATATTTTGGCGAATCAATATAAGTATTTCGATGCATCACGCCATATCTTAAAAAATTTGCATTTTCAAGACCTGGAATTAACGAAAATACTCTTTTTTGTTCAGAAAAGGTTAAATGGGTTTGGAAGCCAACGATGTTGAACATTGTTCCTTGTTCATTTTCTTTTCTAAGCTGTACAACAGCATGGAAAGTCTCTTTAGTAATCGGATGCTCAATGCCAACAGGCTTTAATGGCCCATATAACAAGGTGTCGTATCCGCGCTTTGCCATAACCTCAACAGGCATGCAACCTTCAAACACAGTTAACTTTTGAGATTCTCTGTCGAAATCGTGCAGTTCAGCTTCTTTTGCGCTTATTAGAGCATTATAAAAACTCTTGTACTGTTCTTCACTCATAGGACAATTGATATAATCAGCATCACCCTTATTGTAGCGTGATGCGAAAAATGCTTTGTCCATATCTATTGAATCAAATTCAACTATTGGCGCAGCAGCATCAAAAAAGTGTAATCCGGTTAATCCCAAGTTATTTGCTATATATTCAGACATATCATTAGAGGTTAACGGACCGGTTGCAATTACTGTTACTTCATCAGGTTCAATTTTGGTAACTTCCTCTGATATAACTGTGATATTTGGATGGTTTTTGATTTTATCCGTTATAAATTTAGAAAACAGCTCTCTATCAACAGCTAAAGCTGAACCTGCGGGAACCTTTGTATCATCTGCTGCTTCCATAATAATGGAATTAAGCTCCCTTAGCTCCGCCTTCAAAACACCGATTGCATTGGAAAGCTCATCCGACCTTAAGGAATTAGAGCAAACAAGCTCAGCGAAATTTGCATTATGATGTGCGGGAGAAAATTTGATAGGCTTCATTTCGTAAAGCTTTACCTTTACTCCTCTTTCTGCGGCTTGATAAGCTGCTTCACAGCCTGCAAGACCGGCGCCTATTACATTAATACAATCATTTACTTTCATTATTTAAATCTACTTTGTAATCACAATTTTTATCTGAACAATATAAATAGTGCTGAATTTTATTTTTCTTTTCAAGCACAGTTTTAGAGCATTTTGGACATTTTGAAGCAGTAGGAGCATCCCAGGTTGAAAAATCACACTCGGGATATTTTGAACAACTGTAAAACTGTCTCTTGCTCTTGGTTTGTTTTTTAATTATTTCGGCGCCACACTTTGGACAATTCATGTTTGTCTTTTTTTCGATGTTTTTTATGTGTTTACATTTAGGATAATTTGAGCAAGCATAAAATTCACCGTACCTGCTTTTCCTTAAAACCATATCAGCGCCGCAAACCTCACACTTAAAATCAGCTTTTTCAACAGGCTTAACTTCAGCCACATTGCCATTTTTATCTAAAGTTTTTGTATTTTTGCATTTTGGATAGTTGGGACAAGCAGCAAATTTACCGAATCTGCCATTTTTCACCACCATTTTGCTTCCACAAAGCTCACATATAATATCGGTCTCTTCAGCAGGAACCTCAATATTTTGATTGCCTAATCTTTCGGTCGCTTTATCAAGCTCCTTTTTGAAGCCCTCGTAAAAGTCACTCAAAACTGTTTCTAATGTTGTTTCGCCACTTTCTATCGTATCGAGATTATCCTCCATATTAGCTGTAAATTTATAATTTAATATGTCGGGAAAATGCTCGTTCATTATCTTTGTGATTACTTCACCAAGCTGAGTGGGCTTTAATGACTTTCCTTCTCTAACAACATAGCCTCTTGACAAAATAACGGTAAGAATAGGTGCATAGGTGCTTGGACGTCCAATACCCTTTTCTTCCAAAAATTTAATTAATGAAGCTTCATCATAACGCGGTGGCGGTTCTGTAAAGTGTTGCGAAGGCTTAACATCAATAGCATTAAAAATCTCACCGTTTGATAATTTAGGCAAGCTAACACTTCTACTTGGATTAAACTGTTCCTCGTCATTATCGGTTATATCATTTGATTCGGTATAAATGGCAGTATATCCCAAGAATTTAACAGTATAACCGGATGCACGAAAAACATGGCCCTTATTATCAAAATCGGCAACAACAGTATCGATTACTGCGGAAGACATCTGACTTGCCAAAAACCTATCCCAAATTAGCTTATATAACTTAAATTGTTCGTTTGATAAATGCTTTTTAATTTTTGAAGGCTCGAAGCTAACCTTAGAAGGTCTGATAGCTTCGTGCGCATCCTGTGCGTTTGATTTGGTTTTATATATTCTTGCTTTGTCAGGTCTATACTCTTTGCCATATTTTTCTTCTATATACTCTCTTGCTGAAGTCTGCGCTTCATTAGAGATTCTTAATGAGTCAGTACGCATATAGGTAATAAGACCATGGACTCCGCCAAACTCAGCTCCGAGATTAACACCTTCATAAAGCTCTTGGGCAATCTTCATTGTTTTTTGAGATTGAAAATTCAATTTTCTTGATGCTTCTTGCTGAAGGCTAGAAGTAATAAAAGGTGGCTGAGGAGCACGTCTTTTTGTTCCGTTCTTTAAATTGAGCACCTTAAAGCTGTCTGCTTTTATATCAAAAAGAATTTTATCAGCTTGTTCTTGATTTTCAATTTTAATTTTTTTATCTGCATCACCATAATAATTTGCAATCAAATGCTTATCATCATGTTGTAGCTCAACAGATATATTCCAATATTCAGAAGGAATAAATTTTCTGATTTCTTCCTCACGCTCTACAAGTATTTTAGTCGCAACTGATTGAACGCGCCCTGCTGACAACCCACTTTTTACGGTTTTCCATAAAAATGGGCTAATTTGATATCCGACAATCCTATCGAGAATTCTTCTTGCTTGTTGAGAGTTTACCAGATTCATATCAATGCTGCGTGGATGCTTGATTGCTTCCTTAACTGCATTTTTAGTGATTTCATTGAATGTTACTCTCTTTGCTTTCTTTGCGTCATCTCCTAATATTGCGGCAAGATGCCAAGAAATAGCCTCTCCTTCACGGTCAGGGTCAGTTGCAAAGAAAATTTTATCTGCATTTTTTGCTTCCTTACGGAGTTCTTTTATTAAATCGCCCTTGCCTCTTATGTTTATATAATGAGGCGCAAAGCTGTTATCAATATCAATACCCAACGTCGACTTTGGTAAATCTCTAACATGTCCCACTGATGCAATTACTTTATAGTTAGAGCCTAAATAACTTTTAACTGCTCCTATTTTACCAGGTGACTCAAGTATTACAAGGTTATTCGCCATTATTAAATCCTTTCAGTTACTTCTTTATGTAAAAGCCTCCGGGAGCGCTTTGAACAGCTCCCTTTATTTCAAGCATTGTAATTATAGATGCAAGCTCAGATACAGAAAAATCAAGCTTAGATAAAAATTCAAGAGATGTAGGTTTATCAAATTCCATAGAATTATATACTATTTTCTCATTTTCATTAAGTGTGCTTGTATCAAAGCGTTCGACTACTTTTTCAACCTCTTTTTGAGCATTACTTTTCTTTCTAAACAAAGAGCTTGCCTTAGAAAGAAGCTCACTTGGAGCGGTATTGGCTTTATCTTTGTTCTCTCGCTTTATTACAGGACGCTCCTTTGAGGCGGACAAATTAATATTCGGATATTTGTCCATATACTGCTCCAATACATCAATAGCCTCGGTTGCCGGCTTTGCTCCGTCTTTTATCAATTGGTTAGTACCTTTTGAAGCGAAGCTATTTACAGGTCCCGGAAAAGAAAACAAATCCTTGCCTTGCTCAAGCGCACGTCTTGCTGTTATTAAAGCACCACTGTCCAAATCTGCTTCTACAACAACCGTTGCCACCGATAATGCACTAATAATTCTGTTTCTTAAAGGAAAATTGTAACCGTTTGGCGGTGTATGAGGTGGGTATTCAGTAATTACTGCTCCAACTCTCATAAGTTTTTCCATTAAAGCATAGTGCTCTTTTGGATAAACAACATCAATGCCACAGCCAAGAACAGCTACCGATGCTCCACCTGCATATAATGCACCCTTTTGAGCAACACCGTCTATTCCTTTTGCCATGCCACTTACAACTATGGCTCCACCCTTAGCAAGACCGAACCCTAAATTATAAGCGTTTCTTTGTCCTTCCACTGTGAGACTTCTTGTTCCAACGACAGAAATACAAAGCTCGTTTTCAAAATCAGGTAATTTGCCTTTGCAATACAGAGCCGCAGGGTAATCCTTAATCGCCCTTAACGGATAAGGATAATTATCATCTGAAGGTGTTACAATTTGTACTCCGTAGTAATCACACCATTCAATAATTTCTTGAGCATGATCTAAATTTTTGTCGAGTAACTTCCTCTTTTGACCATTATCAAGCCAATCAATTAAGTCAACATCGGCATCATCACAATCGTAAATTGCTTCGGCACTGCCAAAATGTGAAAATAATTTATTGTAAATGGTGTTACACGCACCAAAATGAAGTGAAAGCCACAACCAAATTTTCTTATCGTACATAGCAACCTCGTTAAACTACAAAATCTCTATAATATAATATCATTTTATTTTGCGAATGTCAATTCCTTTTATAAAATAATATATATAATATTACTGCATTTTGCTCATTTCCCACATTATAATTGCTGCCGCAATTGAAGCATTTAAGGATTCGGTGTTTTCGCACATTGGAATAAAAAGAGTTGCATCTGATATAGCAATTACTTCTGTGCTTATACCATGCCCTTCGTTTCCAATAACAAAAACATCGTTTTCATTAATTAAGCATTCACCTAACTTTAATGAATTATCCTTTAATGTGGTAGAAATCACACGTTTCCCTTGTTTTTTTAATTCGCCAAGTATATTGGGTAAATTATCAACAATGTCTATTTTAAGCTTAAATATTGCTCCCATTGAGCTTCTGATAACCTTTTGAGAATATATATCGGCACAGTCTGATGTGAAAATTAATCTGTTTATTCCAAACGCCGCAGCATTTCTCAAAATTGTACCAACGTTTCCGGGGTCGCGCACCGATTCAAACACCATAATTTTCTCTTGTTTATTTGTCTGAGCAAAATTGTTAATCTGATGATTTTTTAAAAACTTACAAACAGTAATTATTCCTTGTGGCGCACTTTCTTCGGTTAGCTTTGAAAAAACACTTTCATTAACACAATATACTTTTATGCCTGTATTTTGTAACAATTTAATTTTTTCAATAGTTTCTTTATCTAAGCATAAATCTTCTTTAAGCACTATGCACTCTATGTCTGCTGAAAAATTGTATGCTTCAATAAACAGCTTTACTCCGTCAAGTGTAAATAATTGTGATTCTTTTCTTCCTTTTTTGTTTAATAGCTTGGCAATTTTGACAATTGTCGAATTTGACTTGCTTGTTATATAATCTGTATTAAAAATCTTAGAATTCATTTCAAAATTCTCCACAATTAAAATTTTAAAAAAACTCGGCAAAAGCCGAGTTTTATGCAAAATTATAGAGCTGCCTTTGCTTTCTCTGCAAGTGCTGCAAATGCTTCCTTATCAGAAACTGCAAGCTCTGCAAGCATCTTTCTGTTGAGATCGATACCAGCAAGCTTAAGACCGTGCATAAGTGTAGAATAGTTCATGCCACAAACCTTAGCCTGTGCAGAAATTCTTGTAATCCAAAGAGAACGGAAATCTCTCTTTTTCATCTTACGGCCGGCGAACGCATAATTACCGCTCTTCATAACAGCCTGTTTAGCCATCTTATAGTGCTTACTCTTTGCGCCCCAATAGCCCTTTGCCATCTTTAAAACTTTATTTCTTCTCTTACGTGCCATCATAGCACCCTTAACTCTAGCCATCTTAAAAATCCTCCTTGTTAACGTTTCATTCTTATTATTTGTTGATAAGCTTCTTAATTGTTGGAGCCATACTCTCGCTTAGGTATGAGCCAGAACGAAGATTTCTCTTACGCTTAGCTGTCTTAAGACCGAGGTTGTGACGATGCTGTGAATGAAACATCTTTACCTTTCCAGTACCGGTCAAAGAAAATCTCTTGCTTGAAGCCTTATGTGTTTTAATCTTTCCCATGATATTAATTTCCTTTCATGATAAGTATATTTATCTTATTTTTTTACGGGTGAAATGATAACTGACATTCTTCTGCCATCAAGTACAGGAGCCTTATCAGTTGTACCAAATTCGGAGCAAAGTCCGATAAATCTTTCTATGATTTCAACGCCTACCTCGGTGTGAGCCATCTGTCTTCCCTTAAAAGAAAGCACTACTCTAACCTTGTCACCATTCTTTAAAAAACGGATTGCATTATTTGCCTTCGTATTAAAGTCGTGAGTGTCTATTGTACAAGAAAGCTGAACCTCTTTTACATTAACAACCTGCTGTTTTTTCTTAGCTTCCTTTTCTCTCTTATCACGGTCATAGCGATACTTGCCATAATCCATAATACGACATACGGGCGGGGTTGCAGAAGGAGCGATAAGAACAAGGTCAAGTCCCATCGAATAAGCCTTTTCTAAAGCTGTATCAGAAGACATAACACCCAATTGTTCGCCACTATCGGTAACAACTCTTACCTCTTTAAGTCTAATTTCTTCGTTAATAGACATTTCTTTTGCGTTGCTAATAAGTAAGCACCTCCAATTAATCCAAGAGCATTGAATTATCATAAAAATAAAATTGTGCGAAAACAAAGAGTCTCCGCACAATAACAAAAATATCTCAAAGATAAAGTTATTAACCACAAACGCCCTTGCATTTGGGTGAGAACGGAGAGTTCTACTTCTTTTTGCCCTATGATTGTATCACATATAAAATCATTTGTCAATAGCAAATTTCAAAAAATTTCAAATTTTCAGTTTTGTGTCGTTCTTTTCGTAAAAAGAGCGACACAAAACGTCTGATATTTACTTGTTTATTACGTAGTTAGTCTTAAGTATATGCTCCAGTAAACGTTTTGCACATAGCTGAGCATCCTCTTTTTTGATGCTTCCTTCCTCAAGACCTTCAACTATTGCCTTTCTATGACGACCGGGCATTATCAAATCATTACAAGCATGTACGTGTTCCTTTGGATTTGCGCATGGATTCCAGTCGGTCATAACTATGCCATCATAGTCCCACTCACCTCTTAAAATACCCATCAAAAGGTCATAGTTAGTAGAAGCGAAAATTCCGTTGATTTTATTATAAGCGGTCATAATCGCATAAGGATGTCCTTCTTCAACTGCAATCTTGAAGCCCTTTAAATAAATCTCTCTTAACGCTCTTTCACTAACCTGCGAATCAGAAACGCCACGTTCATACTCGATATTGTTACAAGCAAAGTGCTTAACCGTTGTGTATCTGCCTGTTGGCTCTGCATTCTCATTAAACTGAACTCCAATTGTAATATATGCACCGATTTTGCCTGAAATTATTGGATCCTCGGAAAGATACTCAAAGTTTCTGCCGTTTAGCGGATTTCTATGAATATTAATGCCCGGAGCAAGCCATCCCTCAATATCACTAAGCTCCAAGTCTGCACATACACATTCACCAAAACGTCTTGCACATTCTAAATCCCAAGAATTTGCCAAGCAGGTTCCCGATGGATATGCGACAACTGCTCTTGAAAGCTCAGTGTCGGTTTCAATAGGAGTTGTAAATATAGCAAGACGAACACCGGCAGGGCCATCGGCACATGCATTTACAGGGATAGCATATTTCTCGCTTGACCACATTTCTCCGGCCGCACCGCGCACCTTTATAGCCATACTACCTACATTAGCGTTTGCATTCGAGCCTTCGTATATTACTCCGTTAAGAACGTCTGCAAGTTCTTCATTTGAAAGCTCTGCTACTACATCTTCAACAGTTGCTTTTCCGTCGTATACGTCTTTGAGTGTGTAGTGCTTATTATCCTTAGGAGTCAGTAATACGGGTGGATTGTTTTCAATCACATTATGTACCGTTGTTTCCACAGAATTGCAGTCAAACTCAAACACCTTAGCATTTGCCTTCTCTTCTTCTTCGTTTTCGTATGTATACGGTGTAACACCCTTATTTGTCAAAAGGTTGAGTGTCTTTTGTAATGGAAGTCTATTTGTTACAACGTCACAAAGAACCTCTTTTGAAAGGTTAATAGCGCAAGCAATGCTTGTATTTCTTGAAGAATTACCAATTCTTACGAAATATTTACCTGCTTCAAGCACAAAGCTGGCTCTTTCTTCATCATATGATGCCATTTCTGTTAAATCAAATGACAGAAGGAGCTCGCATTCTTCACCGGGCTTAAGCACATCTGTTTTTGCATATGTGCAAAGCTCCTGATACGGTTTTTCAAGCTTTACTTCAGGCGCAGATAAATAGCATTGAATTACTTCTCTGCCATCGTACTGACCTGCATTTGTAACCTTAACAGTAATGTCGACAATTTGATCGTCAATTCTTACATCTACTACACTACTTAAAAAATCGGTGTAAGACATACCATAACCGAAAGGATATCGTGGGTTAATACCAAATGTATCGAAATATCTGTATCCAACGTAAATGCCCTCGTTATATGGCACCTCCACTGTTGTAATTCCTTCTTTGGTTGGGTAATCATTATATTCATAAGCCCATGTTGTAGTCAGCTTACCGCTTGGTGAAACCTTACCGCTTACAACATCAGCAACAGCACAACCGAACATTTCTCCACCCAATGATACATTGAGTATTGCGTCAATTTTGCAAGCGTCGATTGAACGTAGGTCAAGAGGACCACAGGTATTTAAGAGCAATACTGTTTGCTTAAAGCTTTCAGACACGCGCTTAACAAGCTCTATTTCTGTGCTATGAAGTCTAAAATAGCCTTCCTCATCCTTTAAATCAAAGGCTTCTCCGCTATTTCTTCCCAATGTGATAACTGCAATATCGGATTTATCAGCAGCAGCCTTTATAAGCTCGTCTGTAACCGGAATCTCATCCTGTCGGTATGTCCACTCATCCCAATTTCTGTTCATCAGCCTTTGATCTGGTAAGGCTTTTACATACTCACAGCAAGCAGACTCTACCTCACTATTCAAGCAATAGCCTGCTTCCTTTAAAGCATCGTTAATTTGTGAAATGGTTTGTGCCATCATGTCACCTGAGCCCCAACCAAGTCTAAAGCATCTGTATGAAGAAATGCCGAACAAAGCAATTTCCTTGTCCTTTGAAATAGGCAGTGCTTTGTTTTCGTTTTTCAAAAGTACCATACCGCCTGCCGCAGCATAACGTGCAAAATCTAATTTTTCCTGTCTTAACATAATAACTCCTAATTCTTAATTTCTTGTTTTTTAAACGGCACAAATATTGCAAGTAAGCAAATTACAAACCAAAAAGCAAAATTAGCAAGTCCTGCCCATACATTCAGCTGGGACGCAATTTGATATTGAGATGTATTGCTCAGCATAATTACATTGTTCATATATGCTTGTGAAATCACATATTCAACCTTACTGCTAACGAATATTTCCATCATATAGTATGGAATAGGAGTGAACTTTAAGAATGCGAGGTCAGAAACCAGCATAATGCTTGAATATATCAAAGACAAAAATACATCAAACAGAATACCTACAATTATTCCAAGAGCACCTTTTTTGCAGAGTGCGGACATCATAAATGCCAATGAAACAGCAAGCAAAAGTCTCATATTTGTAAGTACAATTGTGCCTAATGAAACTAAAAATGCGCTTGACTCTTTTACAATTCCATCACTGACTACCAGATTTGGTGCAAAAATATCTCCTATTCCGTTAATCATGACTGTAAAACCAAATGAAATAAAAGCATTTAGAATGTTCAATACAAACACAACAATCAAAATGGAAACGTATTTTGATAATAAAATTTTATTTCTGCTGTGAGGCCGTATGAAAAGCAGTCTTGCAGAGCCGGAAGAAAATTCATTTGCAACAATCAAACCTGCAAGCACGACAGCAAAATACATAATTAACTCTATATTGGATATCAATGTTGAATTGTATGTAGCTTTAGAGGATGATTCTTGAACAGATTGCGTTGGAATATTATTCAAAACTGAATATTTTAATACCATAACAGCTTCTCGCTCATCATTAAGAGTTGTTTCCCATTGCTCAATGTAGTCCTCATAATCGTCATATTCTTCATAGTATATGGAATTAGTAGAAAATTCTTGCAAAGAAACCGGACCGTTATATGAAAGCATTTCTAAAACCATTGATTGCGCGACAGCCCATGAATGATATTTCCAGCTATTGTAATCAATGCTGTTATCTTTTATGAACTTTAAAATCTCTAATGTGTCATCATAGCTTTCTAATGCTCGTTCATAGCTGAAAATTTCATATTTATATTCTTCGTTAAAAAGCTTGTTTGCCTTCAAATCCAGTAGGTAACTATCATATGCCTTTTTAGTTTCTAATAGGTCATTATAAATCTTTTCATAATAATCAGCTATTTCCGAGTCGATTATTAAGCTCTCATACTCTTTTCGCTCGGTTGAAAGCAACTCGTATGCACTGCCATAGTCTAATTCCGTTACATTATCATCAAGACATGAGTCAAACAGTGATTCCTTCGCCTCTTCTAATGTGACAGTACCGTCTCTTAAGCACTTATAAATATGCTCAGAAAGACAGAAATACAAATAGTCACCGTACATTGTACTATATTGCCAAGATTCGTAGTCAAGACCATTACTTTGGAAAAATTCTAAAGTTTTCAAAGTAATTTCATAATAATCCCTTTCTAAACCGTCATTATAATCATCAACCATTTCTTCATAATAAGCGATGTCGTCTTCAATGTCAAAAAATCCGCTTAAACCGTTGACTAATGCTGTTAATCCCTTGCTCAATAAGGGAACAAACATAAACAGTACTACCATGATTATAATAAAAACCTTGTACGCAGTTTGAGCAAATATTTTAATCAATTCATTTTTAACTAAGTTAGAAAAGCTTTTCATATTTTACTACCTCCCGACTCAGTAACCATTTGAATAAAAGCATCCTCAAGGGTTTTTTCGATAGGCGCAAATGCCTTGACGCGAACACCGCGTTCAAACAGCATTGTCATAATTGTTTCGGCAACATCTTCGTCAACAGAAACCTTAAACGTGTTTTCGGCTATAATTTGATATTCAATTCCCTTTTCTTCAAATACACTTGAAGTAATTTCAGAATTGTCTACAATCAACTTATAGCTTGCTTTTTCCTCTCCGAAATGTCTAATTTGCTCCATAGTTTGTATTCCAACAATTCTACCGGAGTTGATAACTGCTACTCTGTCGCACAAAGAATCGAGCTCAGCAAGCAGATGGCTTGAAATTAAAACGGAAATCCCTTTCTCGTGAGCTAAATAAATCAAAAAATCTCTGAATTGCTTTATTCCCTCAGGGTCAAGACCGTTTGTCGGCTCATCAAGAATTAATAGCTTCGGTGAATGAAGTAAAGCTTGTGCTATACCAAGCCTTTGCCTCATACCCAAAGAGTATTTAGAAATTTTTTCGTCAATTCTGTTACTTAAGCCTACGGATTTGATTGCCCATTCAAGTGTTTCCAAATTTATGTCATCATACATGCGATAATACTGCATCAAATTTTGTCTACCGGTTAGGTTTTTATACATTTCCGGATTTTCAACAATAGCCCCGACATTTCTTATAGCCTTTTCAAAGTCGTTTTTTACATCGTATCCACAAATTGTGACATTTCCGGCATCAATTTTGAGCAAACCAAGTGCAAGCTTAATTGTTGTTGTTTTTCCTGAACCGTTTGGTCCTAACAAGCCCAGTATTTCACCCTTTTCAACATCAAAGCTGATATTATCTAATATTCGCCTTGAACCAAAGGATTTACATAAATTGTTTATGGATAAAACGGGATTTTCTTTTTTGCTATTTTCATTAGCCACTATCATACCGTCCATAATAAATCCTCCCAATTATTTCTTATACTAATAATAGCACAAATAATGCAAATAGTCAATAAAATATGCGTGCAGATTTAAAACATGCACGCATTATTTTTATTTTTTGGGATAGCTATCCTTCAAGCCAACTATTCTGTTATAAGTGTTTGGATGCTTGGTATCCTTACAATAGTAACCGTTTCTTACAAACTGGAACTTTTCTCCATCATGAGCGTTTTCCATACATTTTTCAACCAACGCATTCTCAACTTTAACGAGAGAGGCTGGATTCAGATAATCATTATATGTTTTATCTTCAGGAATATCACTTAAGTTTTCAGTTGTAAACAGCTTATCGTAAAGCATTAAGTCAACCTTATCAGCATTGTTTGCGCTTAGCCAATGAATTGTTCCCTTTATCTTACGACCGTCAATTGGGTTACCGTTGCCAGATTCCAAATCAGCAGTACACCTTATCTCAACAATTTCACCGTTGCCATCCTTAATGATTTCATTGCACTTGATAATATACGCACCCATCAAACGAACCTCGCCATCCGGCTTCAAACGGAAAAACTTTGGCGGTGGAACCTCTTCAAAGTCGCTTTTATCGATATAAATTTCACGTGTAAACATTAAATTTCTTGTTCCTGCAGATTCATCATTCGGATTATTAGAAACAGGAAAATATTCAACCTTATTTTCATCATAGTTAGTAATAACGAGCTTTATTGGGTTAGACACACAAATTCTTCTAAGAGCTGTCATATTAAGCTCTTCTCTGATGCAATGCTCCAAAAGCTCAATATCAACTATACTATAAGCCTTTGCAACACCTGCTCTGCTAACAAAATCCAAAATAGATGCAGGAGTATATCCGCGTCTTCTAAGACCGCAAAGCGTAGGCATTCTTGGGTCGTCCCAGCCATCAACCATGTTGTTCTCAACAAGATATCTTAAATATCTCTTGCTCATAACAGTATAGGTCACATTGAGTCGCGCAAATTCTCTTTGCTTTGGCTTGTTTTCAAAGCCGATATTATCAACAACCCACTCGTAAAGAGGACGGTGATTCTCAAATTCCAAGGAGCAAAGTGAATGTGTAATTCCTTCTATTGCGTCCTGAATCGGATGAGCATAGTCATAAAGCGGATATATGCACCACTTATCCCCCTGACGATGATGATGTGCCCTTAAAATTCTGTAAATTGCAGGGTCACGCATATTTATGTTAGGGGAGGACATGTCTATTTTAGCGCGCAAGGTCTTAGAACCGTCCGGGAACTCACCATTCTTCATTCTTTCAAACAAATCAAGGTTTTCCTCAACAGTTCTGTCTCTATATGGGCTATTTTTACCAGGCTCTGTTAATGTGCCTCTATACTCCTTCATTTCCTCCGCAGAAAGGTCACAAACATATGCTTTTCCGTCTTTAATTAATTTGATTGCGTACTCATAGCACTTATCAAAATAATCAGAGCCGTAAAATACTCCACCGGTCGGCTCAGCGCCTAACCACTTCAAATCTTCATAAATGCTATTTACGTATTCAGTATCTTCTTTTGATGGTTTGGTATCATCATATCTTAAGTTAAATTCTCCACCATACTTTTTGGCAGTTTGTGCATTTATCCAAATAGCCTTAGCACTGCCGATATGAAGATATCCATTTGGCTCGGGTGGAAAGCGGGTATGGATTTTTCTCGAAAAGCCATTTGCTATATCTTCATCAATAATATCGTGAATAAAATTTGAATTCATTTCTTCCATAAAAACCTCTCAAAGCGATTTAATCATTTCATTTACACGCTTAATTACAACATCATAACCTAAAATTTGCATTACGCTGTACATATCAGGGGAATTTAGCTTACCTGTTACAGCAAGTCTAATAAACATGCTTATATCTGAAACATTTCCCTTATATATTTCCGGATTTAGCTTGTAAGCCTTCATATCGGAAGCATAGCCAAGCATATCAGCTATATCCTTGATTTTTTCAAACCAAGCATTAGAATCATCTTCTATATTGAAGGTTTTAGCAAATTCAACAAGTGCAGATTTAATATCGTTTGTGCCGAATTTATCAGAGTATTCATCATACACCTTGAAAAATTCATCGTAGAATAAATCAATATATCCTCTAACCTCTTTCCAAAGTGCAATATCCTTTCTTGGATTTTTGCCGCCTCGACCAATAGAAAATATTGCTTTTGTGTATTCAGGATTCTTAGTCATAGCCACGTAAAGTTCGCTATCAAATTCCTTAGCCCACTCAGATGACTGCTCATAAACATCCTCAGCACTCATTCTTGAAATTACATTCTTTGATACATCTAAAAGCTTAGCGTTATCAAACAATGAACCTGCAGGATTCATTTTCTTATATGAAAACTTAAATTCATCTGCGGGAGTTAAAGGATTTGCTCTTCTCCAGTCCTCAAAGTTAGAGTTCAAAATTGTAAGTAAATATTCGTAAAGGGATTTTACCGGATAACCCTCCTGCTTGTAGTAGGTTAAAGCAGCCTCAGGGTCCTTTCTCTTTGAAAGCTTACGCTTAGATTCGCCATCCATCTTCATCAGCGGACCTATATGCAAATATTTTGGAAGTTTAAAGCCAAGAGCTGAGAAAAGCTGAATATGGAACGGAAGTGTTGAAAGCCATTCATCTCCTCTTATTACATGAGTAGTTCTCATAAGATGGTCATCCACAGCGTGAGCAAAGTGGTAGGTAGGAATCCCATCAGATTTTAACAAAACCATATCAACATCATTTTCTGTTAATTCAAGATTACCCTTTATATAGTCAGTAAACTTTATCTTGTTTTCAATTGAACCGGTTGAACGGAAGCGCAAAACCCAAGGCTTGCCGGCCTGTAACTGTTCTTCAACCTCTTCAGTTGAACGGTCACGCCAAATAGCCCATTTTCCGTAATAGCCAAAGTTTTCCTTGGACTTCTCCTGCTCCTCATGCATTTTTACAAGCTCTTCTTCGGTACAGAAGCAAGGATAAGCCTTACCTTCCTTAACGAGTCTTTTAGCATATACGTGATAAATATCCTCACGCATTCTTTGGCGGTACGGTCCATAATTGCCAAATTCACCTTCAGCCAATGCACCCTCATCAAAATTTACATTGTAGTATTTAACCGAGTCAACAAGAATTTGAATTGCGCCGGGAACCTCTCTCTTTTGGTCAGTATCCTCAACTCTCAGATAAAGAATACCACCGGATTGATGTGCAATTCTTTCAGCAGTAATAGCCATAAGTAAATTACCGAGATGAACAAAGCCTGTGGGGCTTGGTGCCATTCTTGAGACAATTGCACCTTCAGGTAATTGTCTTTGAGGATATCTTTCCTCAAGCTCCTGTTCGGTTAAAGTTACATTTGGAAAAAGCAATTCTGCAATATAATTATAATCCATATTACACCTCAAAATTAATTTATCTAGATTATTATATCACGCAAATTTAAAATTGTCTATATTTTTTAAAAATATTATCAAAAAAAGTATCTAACCTAAAATCCAGGTTAGATACAATTTCATTTGTAAAATTCTATTCTTGCGTTAGTATACGGACAATTTCCCTTTAAGATATAGGAGCATCCCGGATTAAATACCTTTATTGCTCTACCTGTATCATAGCTTTTTAAGTCTATATCGGAATCTAAATGATATTTATCTTTGCCACGATTGATAACCGTTATTACAAAGCTATTATCGTCAAACCTAACAAAGGCAAGAATGTCAGAGTTACATTCTACTATCTCAAAATAACCGTTCTTAAATATAGGCTCTTTTCGTCTTATATCTCCAATTTTCTTGTAGAAGTCAAGCAGATCCTTGTCCTCTTTCCCCCATGGATACGGAAGGCGGTTAAATGGGTCTCGATAGCCCTCCATACCGGCTTCATCTCCATAGTAGATACAAGGAACACCTGGGACTGTTGCAATTATCGCATAGCACAGCTTAAGCAGTTCTATTGCATTTTTTCTTTCGTTTGGTGTCATTTTTTTAGTAGAAAGCTCCTTGTTTGTATAGCCTTCACCGTCCTCGCCACCCAAAACGGTCAATATTCTTTCCGTGTCGTGTGTGCCAAGCAAATTCATTAGTAAGTCGGCATTATGCTTTGGATAGTGAGAATACAGCATCATACAAGTATCATAAAAGCTATCGCAATTACCGTATTTAACGTAATTAATAACCGCTTCTCTTAATGGGTAATTCATTACCGAATCAAGCTCATTTCCAAGGAAATATTTCTTTCTCTTATCATAAGCTATTTTGTTGGAAGCATCCTCCCAAACCTCGCCATATATAATGCCATCGGGATTAATGGATTTTAGCTTTTTATTAAGAATTTTTAAGAAATCGTCACTTAATTCATCTGCAACATCGAGTCTAAAGCCATCAATTCCTTTTTTCATCCATTTTTCAACGACTCCGCCATCACCAAGAATAAATTTTTGATAGCTTGGACAATTACTATTTACTCGTGGCAAAATTTTAACTCCCCACCAGCACTCATACACATCAGGGTAACTGCTAAAATTATACCATTCATAATACGGGGAATTCTTAGATTGATATGCACCTACCGAATCATATGTTCCGTTTTTATTGAAATATATGCTATCGGCTCCGGTGTGGTTAAATACACCGTCGAAAATAATATGAATATCTCTTGATTTACATTCTTTTATAAGCTCTTCCAAAGCCTTTTCTGACCCAAACATAGAGTCAACAGACATATAATCGCCCGTATCATATTTATGGTTAGAATAGGCATCAAAAATCGGGCTTAAATATAAGCATGTTACTCCTAAGCTTTTAATATAGTCTAATTTTTCGATTATGCCATACAAATCGCCGCCGAAAAACATATTGTTTTCAACGTAACCGCCGGGAACATCGGCAAACTGAGGAATTCCGTTGTACCAATCTTCATTTAAAACCACATTATCTTTTGGCTTGCATTTTCCGCTTTTATTAAATCTATCAACAAAAATATGGTACATAATTCCGCCATGCATCCATTTGGCACAGCTGCTTTTTTCTTGGTAAATTAACAGCTGTATCATACCGCTGTCGTTCTTATCCATTAAAGACAACTCACCGGTTTTCTTTCCTACACCTAAAAAAATGCTTTTGGGAGAATCAATTTCGTACTTATAGTAGTACAAGCCAACACCGATTTTCGCCATATCGATTATGCAAGTGTAAATATCAAATGAGCCCTCAATGCTTTCCCATTCGAAATCAAATCTCTTGTATAGCTTATTTTCGAGACCCTCTCCGCAAAGGTGCATGCAAACCTCGCTTGCACCACACCTTCTCGGAATTTTAAGTTTGAACAAAACCTTATCGTCATATGAAAATGCACCAAAGGATGAAAAATCTTTATCGTGTATAAATTTTCTTTCGCAAAATTTCATTGATTACTTAACGCTTTTTAAATTCCAAATATTATCAGCGTATTCCTTTATGCTTCTATCCGCAGCAAAGAATCCTGACTTGGCAATATTCACAAGCGACATTTTTCCCCACTGTTCTTTGTTGTTATAAGCCTTTATAATTTCTTCAGATCTAATATAGTATGAATCAAAATCAGCAAGACACATATAAGGGTCAGCAACGCCCCCAAATCCACCGATTAGGTAGTTGGCAATATTGGAGAACGATACACCGTTAAAGCCCTTGTTCAGACGGTCTACAGCTTTCTTAATACGGGTGCTGTTATTGTAGAAATCAATTGAACGGTAGCCTCTTTCCCAAAGGTCGTCAACTTCCTTAGCAGTAAGACCGAATATAAATATATTGTCGTCTCCAACCGCATCCTTCATTTCTACATTAGCACCGTCAAGAGTTCCTATTGTAAGCGCACCGTTCATCATAAACTTCATACAACCGGTACCACTTGCCTCTTTACCGGCTAATGAAATTTGTTCACTTATTTCAGAAGCAGGCATCAAAACCTCAGCTGTACTAACATTATAATCCTCAAGATATACAACTGATAGCTTATCCTTAACCTTCGGATTCTTTCTGATATCCTCGCCAAGATTCCAAATCAACTTGATAATGTCCTTTGCCATATAGTATCCGGGAGCAGCCTTACCACCGAAAATGAAGGTCCTCTTTGTAAAATCTCTTTCGGGATGCTCTTCAATGTCAACATAATAGAAAATAATTTTCAAAGCGTTGAGAAGCTGACGCTTATACTCGTGCATTCTCTTTACTTGTACATCAAATACAGAAGATGTATCAAGGCTATAACCTGTTTTGTTGAAAATGTATTTAGAGAGCTTTATTTTGTTATTTTCTTTAATTTCGGCAAGACGCTTGGTTACTGTATCGTCACCAACATATTTCATCAGCTTTTCAAGCTCGCTTGGATTTGTGATATAGCCATCGCCTATGCAATCATTGATTAATGATGCAAGCTCCGGATTTGAGTAATTGAGCCACCTTCTATGAGCAATACCATTAGTTACATTTGTAAACTTATCAGGTGTAGATTTATAAAAATCGTGGAATACAGTTTTTTTCAAAATATCCGAGTGAAGTTTGGAAACACCGTTAACTGTATGGGAAGCAACAACACTCAAATTAGCCATTCTTACCTGTGAGTAGGCGATAATTGCCATTTTTGATATTCTGTCCCAATCACCCGGATATGCTTGCCATAAATTCTCGCACAAACGGCGGTTAATTTCCTTAACAATTGAGTGAATTCTTGGGAGCTTAAAGCTGAATAAATCCTCATTCCAGCACTCCAATGCTTCAGGCATTACGGTGTGGTTGGTATAAGAAACAGTTTTTGTAACAATATACCAAGCATCTTCCCATGAATAATTGTAAATATCCATAAGAATTCTCATAAGCTCGGGAACACATAATGCGGGGTGAGTATCGTTAATATGAATAGATACCTTATCAGCAAAGCCTGCCATTGAGCCATATGCAGCAATATGGTCGCTTATAATGCTCTGTAAGGATGCAGAAACAAGGAAATATTGTTGGCTCAAACGAAGAAGCTTTCCTTCGGTATGCTCGTCAGATGGATATAAAACCTTGGAAATTACCTCTGCATTTGTTGTTTGTTGAATAGCTTTTACATATTGACCCTGCGAAAACAGGTTCATATTAAAGTTAGTAACGTCATGTGCCTTCCATAAACGAAGTCTGTTAACAGCAGTTCCTGCGCCAGAAATCATCATATCGTATGGAACAGCCTCAACCTCTTCATAGTTTTCATACTTAATTGCCAGTCTGCCGTTTTCCCATTCTTCCTTAATATGACCGCCAAAGCGAACTGTAAATTTCTTATCGGTTCTTGGAACGAGCCACGATTCTCCTCCCGGAAGCCAGGTGTCAGGCAATTCTACCTGATTACCGTCAATTATTTTTTGCTTGAACAAGCCATATTCATAAAGAATAGAAAATCCATCGCCCGGATAGTTCAAGGATGTAAGAGAGTCCATAAAGCAAGCCGCAAGTCTACCCAAGCCACCGTTGCCAAGGCCCGGGTCCGGTTCCATTTCATAAATATCATTTATGTCAAAGCCATAATCTCTCAATACCTCGTCATAGTAATCTGCTATACCTAAATTTCTTAAATTATTTTTCAAAGAACGTCCAATTAAGAACTCCATACAAAGGTAATATACCTTTTTAGCCTGCGCTTTCTTTACCTGACGCTTAAAGCATGATCTCTTCTGAGTAAGAATGTCTTTAACAGTAAGGATTGTTGCTTTGTAAATTTGCTCCTTATTAGCATCCTCAGCATTAACGCCAAAATATCTGGAAAGCTTTAATTCAAGTGCTTCCTTAACTGTTTCTTTTGAAAAAACCTGGTTCATTAACTTTTTCTCCTGTGATTAACTACAAATATTTACATTTTTTGCCTTATAATTAGTACACTGTCCCGTAAGACACTTACGGGACAGTACTCCCTAATATTCGTTAGAAAGGTCGTTATAAAGCCTTAAGTATTCTTTTGCTGAAGCACTCCAGGAAAAATCAACTTCCATAACCTTCTTGGTAAGAGCATTCCATTTTTCCTTGTCATTGAAAAGCTCAACTGCACGTGCAACAGCATCCTTCATTTCGTGTGCGTTATAATTAGCAAAGGTAAAGCCATTGCCCTCTGCTGTATAAATATTATATGGCTTTATTGTGTCATACAGTCCACCTGTTTCTCTAACAACAGGAACTGCTCCGTACACAGATGAAATCATTTGAGAGAGGCCGCAAGGCTCGCTCTTGGATGGCATTAAGAATATATCAGAGCCAGCATATATCTTCTTAGATAAATCCTTATTAAACTCAAGGAAAATCTTGACCTGCTTCGGATATCTATACTGTATAGTTCTAAAATATTCTTCAAGCTCTCTTTCACCTGTGCCAAGTAAAACAAACTGAATGCCAAGGCTTAGCATTTCCGGTAAGATAAACTTTACTAAATCAAATCCCTTATGAGAAGCAAGTCTTGAAATCATAGAAACAACGGGAATATTCGGGTTTTGCTCAAGTCCGCACATTTCTTGAAGTATTCTCTTACATTCAGCCTTACCGTCGAGCTTCTTAGAACTGAATTTAGAAGCAATTACCTCATCGTTTTGGGGATTATAATAGTTTACATCTATACCGTTAACGATTCCACATAGCTTACCGTTATAAAGATGCAAAACATAATGTAATCCGCTTGAATAAAATTCGGTTTGAATTTCATCAGCATACTTTTGGCTAACGGTAGAAATTCTGTCTGTACATACAATGGCACCCTTTGTCAGGTTTATACTGCCATTATATTCAACAATGCTTTTATCTCCAGCACCATCAAGGCCGAAAACATCTCCCAAAATCGACATTGAAAAGATACCTTGGTAATCTATATTATGGATGGTATAAATGGTTTTTATGTCACGAAAATGCGGTTGTAAATAATATTTTCTTTTGAGGTATATAATTGATGTTGCACTTTGCCAATCATTTGCATGCAAAATATCTGGATAAAAGTCAATTATTGGCATAATATCCAAAACTGCTTTACCAAAGAACGCAAATCTCTCAGCATCGTCAAAATCGCCATATATGCTTTCTCTTTTGAAGTAATACTCATTATCGATGAAATAATAAGTTACACCGTTATTTTCGCATTTGAAAAGACCGCAATACTGCTTTCTCCAAGAAAGCTCAACTGTAGTATCTCCAATAAATTCAAGAGTAGACGCGAATTTATCCTTAATTTTTTTATAAAGCGGAAGTATTACGCGAACGTCTGCATCCGGGTCAGCAGACTTTACTGCTTGAGGCAAAGAGCCCAATACATCACCAAGTCCACCTGTTGAAATATACGGAACAGCTTCGCCGCCAACAAATAGTAGCTTCATATTAATCTCCTTATATCATCTTGCCCTTTGACAAATAGAAAGGCAAGGTTTCATCACCTGATAAATTCTTATTGTCTCTAATAACAACATTTTTGTCCGCAATTACACAGTTTAATTTAACATTTTCTCCTGTGAATGTGTCTTGGAACAGAATACAATTTTTAACAACTGTTCCTTTGCCAATTTTTGTTCCTCTGAAAATAATTGAGTTTTCAACCTCACCAAAAATTTGACAACCATCTGCTATCAATGAATTTTTAACCTTAGCATCAGGACTGTAATATGTAGGGGCAGAGTTTCTAACCTTAGTATAAATAGGTCTGTTTTTAACTCCAAACAGTTGCTTTCTTACGTCGCTATCATTAATTAATTCCATGCTCGATGCGTAGTAATCCTGTGAAGAAGAAATACAAGCAAAATATCCATCATATCTATATGTACGATAAACATTTCTGTTAATATTCTTCAGAAGAATGTCCTTGGTTAAGCTTGTATAATTATGAGCAATAGCATCAAGAACAATTTCTTGCAAATATCGTCTGTGCATTACCATAATATTCAAATTAATATCTGCTTCACCCTCGAAATTAGTAAGACCGGCCTTTACGTCCGTTACTCTACCGTTTTCATCAGAATCAATTAAAACATTAATTTTAGCTTTTTCTTTAGTTAAATTAACCTTTTTTACTGCTATTGTTATGTCGGCACCGTTTTCAATATGGTTTCTAATCATATCCTTCAAATCAACGTTGCAAATAACATCACAGTCAGATAAAACAACATAATCATCAGGAATTTTGCTAATAGAACTAAATACGCTCTTAAGAGCTTCAAGTCTGGTGCTGTACAATGAATTAGAGCTGTTAGCATATGCGGTAATAAACGGTGGCAAAATTTTAATGCCTCCAGACCTTCTTGCCAAATCCCAGTCCTTACCTGAACCAATGTGGTCCATCAAAGATTGGTAATTATAGTGTGTAATAACGCTTATGTTATTGATGTTAGAGTTAACCATATTGGATAAAGTAAAGTCTATGAGCCTGTACCTACAACCAAACGGAACAGAAGCCATCGTTCTGTTTCTTGTTAGCTCCGGTATATTATTATCATGAATGTTAGAAAAAATTATTCCTGCAGCTGACATTTCATTTACCCTCCCTTATTTCAATATAACGGAAACACCGTCAACAGAATCATTATTAATCATTGCATCAGAAGCAATTACCACATTTGGTTCAACACAAAGACCTGAGCCGATAACAGCTATTCCCTTTGCGCTTTCCGCATCTTCACCAACAATAGCATTTTCTGAAATAATGCTATCGCCGTCAATTATTGAATAGTTAACTACTGCGCCGGATTTTATTACTGTGTTGCTCATAATAACAGAATCCTTGACAATTGCTCCCTTTTCAACTACTACACCGTTGGAAAGAACGCTATGCTCGACAGTACCCTGAATTTCACAGCCCTCAGAAATAATAGAGTTAGAAACAGAAGCCTCTTCGCCGATATGATGTGGCGGTTCTGCGTAGTTTCTTGAGAAAATTCTCCAGGTCTTGTCGTGAATGTTAAAGGCAGGAGCTTCGCCTAATAAATCCATATTTGCTTCCCACAAGCTGCTAATAGTTCCAACATCCTTCCAATAGCCCTCAAATGGATAAGCATACATGCTCATACCGTCATTTAACATATTTGGAATTATATTTTTACCAAAGTCATTGTTTGAGCCGGGAGTGTTTTCATCATCAATAAGGTACTTTTCAAGAACCTTGCGATTAAATATGTAAATACCCATAGAAGCCTTTGTGCTTGTAGGGTTTTTAGGCTTTTCTTGAAACTCGGTAATTTTACCTGTTTCGTCAGTTACCATAATACCAAATCTGCTTGCTTCGGAAAGCGGAACCTCCAAAACGGCAATTGTACAATCAGCACCTGAGCTCTTGTGTGCCTTTAACATAGAGTTATAGTCCATTTTGTAAATGTGGTCACCTGATAAGATCAACACATAATCCGGATCATAACGTCTGATAAAGTCTAAATTCTGATAAATAGCATTAGCTGTACCTTTGTACCAATCAGCACCGTTTTTACCTTGATACGGTGGCAAAATCATAACGCCACCACTCATCCTGTCTAAATCCCAAGGCTGACCGTTACCAATATATTCATTCAGCACTAATGGCTGATATTGAGTTAACACACCGACTGTATCAATTCCAGAGTTAATACAGTTAGACATTGGAAAGTCAATGATTTTGTATTTACTGCCAAAAGTAACAGCCGGTTTAGCTGTTTTTTCAGTTAAAGCATAAAGTCTGCTTCCTTGTCCACCTGCCAATAGCATTGCAACGCATTCTTTTTTCTTGTACATATACCTATACTCTCCTTGCCCTTCCATTAACCTTGCGAATTACAATACCGCTTAGTGCTGGAAGATTAATATTAATATAATGATTTTCTTTGCCGGACTGATTTTGGTATTTTGCTGTTTTTAAAATTTCTCCATTAACGATTCCGTTTCCTCCGAAGCGAGCCTCGTCTGTGGATAAAATCTCTTTGTATTTTCCCGGCATTTCAACCGGTATGCCATAATTTTCTCTCGTGACGGGAGCAAAATTTATAACCACAATTAATTCAGAGGAATCAATGGCTTTACGCTTATACGAAATAATGTTATTATCTCCGTCATTTGCGTTAATCCATTCAAAGCCGTCCCATGAAGTGTCTATTTCCCAAAGAGACTTGTTTTCTAAATAAAAATTATTTATTTCGGCAATAAAGCCTTGCATTTCTTTATGCTTGGGATAATCAAGCATAAACCATTCAAGAGGGTTTTCATAATCCCACTCTCTAAACTGTGCAAATTCAGTGCCCATGAATGTCATTTTTTTGCCAGGTGTTGTCATCATATATAGCATAAAGGCACGCATTGTGGCAAACTTGTCATTGTAATATGCACCGTACATTTTACCAACTAACGATTTCTTTCCATGAACCACTTCATCGTGAGACACAGGCAATATATAATTCTCATTAAACGCGTACATCATTGGAAATGTTAGCTTATCGTGTTTAAATTTTCTATATACAGAATCTGTAGAAAGATAATCGTACATATCATTAGCCCAGCCCATATTCCACTTGAAATTAAAGCCTAAGCCCCCTTGATATACGGGTTTTGTAATCATCGGCCAATCGGTAGATTCCTCGGCTATCATAAGAGTGTCCCAAAATTCTTTAAAAATAGCTGTGTTCATCTTTTTGAAAAATGCAACTGATTCTTTATTTTGATTTCCGCCTTCATTATTTGGAACCCATTCGCCCGGGTCCTTATCAAAATCAAGATAAAGCATTGCCGCAACAGCATCTACTCTTAATCCATCTACGTGATACTTTCTCAGCCAAAACAGTGCGTTAGATATTAAAAAGGACTGAACCTCTTCTCTGCCAACGTCGAAGAACCTTGTTCCCCAAACCTTATGCTCCATACGGTCATGACCTTGATATTCATATAAGGGTTGTCCATCAAATTCATAAAGACCGTGAGCGTCCTTGGGAAAATGAGCAGGAACCCAATCAAGAATTACTCCTATACCGCATTCGTGCATTTTATTGACAAAATACATAAAATCACAAGGCTCGCCAAATCGAGAGGTAGGAGCGTAATAACCTGTTACCTGATATCCCCACGAACCATCAAAAGGATGCTCCATAACCGGCATAAGCTCAACATGGGTATAACCCATTTTTTTCAAGTAAGGAGCTAAATCATCCGCTATTTCCCGATAGTTTAAATAATTCTCTCCTCCGACAGTAGATTTTCCCTCTTTCGTTTTCCAAGAACCAAGATGCATTTCATAAACATTCAGAGGTGCGGAAAAGTAGTACTTTTCTGCATATGTTCCACTGTTTTTGTTAAAGAAGGTTTTTCTGTAATTTAACCAATTTGCATCGCTCCACTCGAAGTTGTCAATATTAGTGACAATGGAAGCGGTATTCAAATGAGTTTGAGAATAAAAAGCATAAGGGTCTGCTTTATAGTAAGCATTTCCTTTGTTCCAAATTTTAAATTTATAAAATTTTCCTGTAAGTCGCTTTTTAGAGGTGATAATAAGCTCCCAAATACCGGCATCGGTAATTCGGCTCATAGCCTCACCTATATCCCATGATGTAAAATCAGAAACTAATCTAACACTGTCAGCATTGGGCGCCCAAACACGAAAGGCATACAGATAATCGTTTCCCTCTTTTATCTCGTGGCAGCCTAAATAATCATAAGCGTTATAATTTGTTCCTTGATGAAAATAATACGCAGCCAAATTAGATTGATTATTTGATAAATTCAATTTAAACACCGCCTTTTTAGTTTCATATATATATTATATTGCTTTTTTAATTTAATTTCAATACTTTAATTAATAAAAAATTCAAAAAAAGTAACATTTTACGTCATTTTTTGAATAATTTCTTATAAAAAAACAAAAAAGGCATCAAATGCCTTAGTTGTATTTATCAAGTAAAATATATTCGCGCTTCAGTATTGATGCTGTACCTATGGTTCTGTAACGACCCTTGACATACATTGACTCTCTTTGATAGCCCTCAAATTTCATGCCAATTTTGTTCATAACCTTCAGACTTGCATCGTTACCGAAAATAAATTTAGCCTCAACTCTATTGACCTTTAAAACCTCAAAAGCGAATTTTAAAACTATTTTACACGCCTCTGTGGCAAATCCGTATCCCCAATATTTGGGGTTAATTACGTATCCGATTTCCGCAACGCTATTATACTCATCTATTCTTGTAAAACCGCAGGTGCCTATCATTTTTTTATTTTCTTTTAAAATAATTGCCCAATCGTTATAATCACCGCTTTTATATTTAGACAAAATGATATCAATAAACTTTTTCGTATATTCTAAATTTTCATGTGGAGTCCATAGCAAGAACTGCGAGGTTTTTGGATTAGACGAATACTCAAAAATGTCCTGAGCATCAGACTTTTTGATTGCCCTGAACATTAATCTATTGGTTTCCATTTCCGGAATTTTAGAAAAAATTTTAGCTAAAAACTTCAATTCAATTTTCGTCTCCATTCGAAATTTGTCAGTTTATTATATATCACACGAAAAATTTAGTCAACAGTAATTTTACATTTTTTTGAAAAATTATGTTGTGTTTATGCCTTGTTTGTGGTACAATTATTAAAATAATTGAAATAAGGTGATAATTTTGAAAAATATTCTTTTCATCGGTGCCGGTAATATGGCATCAGCTATTGCGGGTGGAATAATTAAATCCCAGTTTATTAATCCCGAAAATATCTATTTATACGATAAAAATGTTGAGCAATATAACAAGTTTGACCCATACTGCAATCATTCAAACGATTTGCACAGTGCCTTTAATGGAGCAAGCTTTGTTTTTCTATCAGTTAAGCCTCAAAATATAAAAGATGTTTTAAAGGAAATAAGCTCATATGAATATAAGGAAAAAATATTCATATCTATTTGCGCCGGAATCACGATAGAATCTATTGAAAAAATGCTTCCAAATGCACAAATCATCAGAACAATGCCAAATGCCCCTTTGCAAATCGGACAGGGAGTTACTGCTCTGTGCAAAAATAACTTAGTTAAAAACGAGGATTTTGAATTTGTAAAGTCAATATTCTCTTCTTCGGGTTATGTAACAGAAATTAGTGAAGCTGATATTAACAGCTTAACTGCCATAACATCCAGCTCGCCTGCTTATATATACTTGTTCGTAAAGGGCATGTTGGAGGGTGCAAAGCAGCTTAATTTTAATTATGATGATACCTTAAAAATGATTTGCGCTACCCTAATCGGCTCTGCTAATATGATTTTGAGCAGTGATAAATCGGTTGATGACCTAATTACCATGGTAAAATCACCAAAAGGAACCACCGAGCAAGCCTTAAATGTCTTTGATGAGCATAATTTTGTAGACATTATATCTCAAGCTATGAAAGCTTGTACGAAAAGAGCTGAAGAGCTTTCAAAATTAAATTAAGGAGAAATCAATGGAAGATCAAAAGCAGCCAAAAAAGAAAAGATTTAATCTGTTTGATTGGTATTACAGACAGGGAAAGGTTTCTGACAAGGATGATATTAATGTTTTAAAGGAACCTACCGTTGTTAATTATTTCAAGCTATTATGGAAAAGATTTAGTAAGCTAATAAGTGCCAATTTAATTTTGGTATTTGGAAATTTCCCGCTTTTCTTTATTTTAATAGCAATGTCCGGAATATTAAGTGAGAGCTCAGTTTCCCCGCTATATCAAGCTTGGGGTCCGCTGTACGGTGCTGCCACCTTTGAGTCAACACCGACTATCAATACTCTGCTTGGAGCTTTTGGCGCACATGCGGAAATCAGCGTAATTAACACTCCCACTATTGTTTTTTATGCACTGGGAGCTTTGATAATTTTTACTTGGGGATTTACTCGTGTTGGAACTACTTATATTTACCGTAATATGATGAACGGTGAGCCTGTATTCCCACTTTCCGATGCATTTTATGTAGTAAAAAGGAATGTGAAGCAATCCTTAATTTTAGGCATTATTGACGCATTAATAATTATAATGTTTGCGTATAACATTTACTACTTGACCCTTAATTACAACATGGCTACTCTTAATAGCTTTATGTTATTTTTGACAATAGCTATGGCAATTCTTTATAGCTTTGCAAGACCGTATGCGTTTATAATGGTATTTACATTTGATTTGAAAATTACAAAAATTCTTAAAAATGCCCTGTATTTTACTATACTCGGTGTAAAAAGAAACCTTGTTGCATTTGTAGGCATTTTGCTATTTGTAGCTATCAATTACGGAATATTCTTAATATTTATGCCTCTTGGCGCTCTTTTGCCATTCGTTTTCACCATTGCAATATGCGATTTTGCCGCAGTTTATGCTGCCTACCCCAACATAATCAAATATATGATGGATGAAAGGGATGCAAAAAGGCTAATCGAAAAAAAGCCTTTATTTGACGATGAAATCATTTCAGAAAATGAAACAAATATTGAAACCGTCGAAGAATAAAATTAGATTTTAATTTTCTACCTATTAAATTATAAAAA
>JAFTZI010000101.1 GCA_017461055.1 Clostridia bacterium
GCTGCCGGCTCAGTAACACCGTCGGTAGAATAAACCATACCGTCAACTGTTACCTCTCTTGGTCCTCTTATCTTATCGTAAGAAACAGTCACAGGAGCATCTTTAGATTCTTCGCCGAAAATGTACTTAACTCCGCTTTCTTCCTTTACGTAAAGGCTAAGCACAATCTCCTCATCGTAAAGAGTGGTATCAAGACCCTTTAAAACAACAGAGATAATTGATGAATTATTGTTAAGGTTGATTGTATATATCTTTTCACTGGCGGGCTTACCGTCCTTGTCAAGAGGCTTACCGTCAACCAAATTTTTCCCATGTGTAACTACGAAGCCGTAATTTAGCTTTTTACCTGTTGCTTTTTCATATGCTTCAAGCGCGTCAAGGTCAACAGTATAGTCAATACAAATGTTGCCCTCACTCTCATCTATGGCATAGCCAAGGCACACAAAAACAGGAGCCTCTCCGTTAACACCGGGTTTAGTAAAGTCAGAATATATGTCGCCGGCGCTTACGCCAATTGCTAAGCACAATAAAAGAACTAAAATTGTCGCAGAAGTAATTAGTATTCTTTTCATAACAATTCTCTCCAAAAAACATTATTCTATCTTATTTTAACATATATTGTTTATTTTGTCAACCTATACTTTTTAATGCAATTTTTAGGGGTTAAGCACAATGTATAGAATTACCATTATTGCAATCAATATAAGAGAGGACACTGTTATGCCAAGGCTTATCTTTGATTTTTCCGTGTTGCTACTTCCTTCCTTTTGCAGTAAGCCCGCCTGACGCATAGCCTTAACGCAGGGCTTGTAAATAAGCAATGTAAGACCCGTATTAAGACCGCATTTAATTACGTTAAAGGGCAAAAATACAGGCAAAAGCAAGCTTTCCACCGCTTCCCTCGGAATGCCCATATAGAGAGGGGTTACAAGATAATTCCAAAGGAGCATTAACGCCACCGTCAGCATAGAGGAAAGTATCAAGCCAAAAATGGCGCCCTTTAGGCTCTTAAAGCTTTTATAAATAAGGCTGGCTATGCAAGCATAGGACACGCTTGAAATTATGTTCATAATACAGCCTATAAATCCTGTTGTGCTAATGGTTACAAGCTCCAAAAGCGCAACCACTACAGATATAACAAGAGAAGCGGCAGGGCCTAAAGCCAAGCCCGCTATTACAATTATTGCATCCTTGGGGTCATACTTTAAAAAATCGTTAAAGGTAATTGGCACAAAATGTCCGATTAGTGTAAATATATAGGCAATGGCAGAAAGCATACCGATTACCGTTATTTTTTTTGTTTTATTATTCATTTTAGCTCCTGTAAATAAAAATCCCTCTCCGTTTGGAGAAGGCTCAAAAATACAGCGCGCAAAAGCAGCATATCAAAAAACTTCTCCCATCCGGACTGTAACCGTCGGTTTCGGACTCGCACCGAATCAGCACAAAAACGCGCTCGTGGACTTTACCACCGATAAGGACTTTCACCTTTCCCTGAAGATTATATTCATTTTTTACTATTTTAGCACCATCACCGCATTTCGTCAAGTATTTTTGTTTACAAAAGGAAAATACTGTGGTAAAATATATTCAAATCACTAAAGTGAGGTTGTTATGAATAAAAAGCACATATGTATAATTCACACGGGCGGAACAATAGGTATGATACGCAGCTCTCAGGGCTATTTGCCTAAATGCGGCTACCTTGAAACCGTTCTTGACTCTATTGCCGATTTAAAGGACGAGTCTATGCCAAGCTACACCTTTTACGAAATGAATCCCTTGCTTGACTCCTCAGATATGGCAGTAAACGATTGGAATAAAATAGGCGAGGAAATTGCCAACAGATACGACGAGTATGACGGATTTGTGGTTTTGCACGGAACGGACACAATGGCATATACCGCCTCTGCCCTTTCCTTTATGCTGAAAAATCTTAACAAGCCCGTTATTTTAACAGGCTCACAAATTCCTCTGTGCGAGGTAAGAAGCGACGGACAGGACAACCTTATTACGTCCTTAATTATAGCATCTGATGCAAGGGTTAAAGAGGTATGCCTTTACTTTGGGGGACGGCTTTTGCGTGGAAATCGCGCCACAAAAATGTCCGCAGACGGACTTTTGGCATTTGACTCCCCAAACTGCCCTCGCTTAGCCGAGGCAGGCATAAGCATTCGCTATCTGCCCGCTCCGCCTCCGCCTGCAATTCAAAATGACGCGTCCTTGACTCTTTGTCGATTTGAGGACGTTCCCATTGGCGTTTTAAAGGTGTTCCCGGGCATCAGCTTCCCTATTTTTGACAGACTAATGACCGAAAAGCTTCGCGGTATTGTCCTTGAAACCTTTGGCGCAGGCAATATTCCCGGTGAGGGAGATAGCCTTTTGCCAATAATACGCAAGGCATTTAATGCAGGAAGCGTTGTTACGGTATGCTCCCAATGCCCACAGGGTACAGTGTCCTTAGGCACCTATGCCACAAGCTCTCCCCTTAAGGAAGCAGGCGCAGTAAGCGGCTACGATATGACAA
>JAFTZI010000102.1 GCA_017461055.1 Clostridia bacterium
ACCTTGTTTCAACTTAAATTTTACGTTTTTGTTTAAAGATTCTTCGCTCAAGGATGACAGGCAAGGCGGGCGCAGGTTGCCTTGCAGTGATATCGAGCCTATGGCTCGGTGATATTGTGCTACGCCGTAGGTGTCGGACCTTAGACGACCCGAATACATTGGCTCCGCACAGTGATATTTGCTTCGCAAGTGATATAACTGTAGGGGTCGACAGGCTAGGCGGGCACAGGTTGCCTTGCAATGAAATCGAGGCTTTGCCTCGGTGAAATTCGCCCAAGCGAGTGAAATCGTTAACACGATGAAATCTTCGCTAAAGCAAAAGTGATAGGTTACAAATGCAAAAAACGGACGACAATGGTCGCCCCTACGGTGTGAACGACATCTAATTTGTAGGGGTCGACGTCCTCGACGACCCGTTAATCAATCACGAATTTATTCGTGCATATCATCACGCAATTTTGCGTGTATATCATCAATGCGTTAAGCATTGTATATCATCGACACGAATGTGTTGTATATTCCTGTAAGGGTCAGACCTTAGTCGACCCTTAAAAAACGGACGAGCATTGCTCGCCCCTACGTAATGAAATGTGCTACGCACTTGAAATGTACTCCTTCGGTCGTACGTGAAATAAAATAAATCCTTATGTCCGCAGACATTTCACGCTTTTGTATTGCCAAGCATTTCAAGACCGTAGGTCATTTCACAAATTCGCCCTTGGCGGATTTATTTCATCTGAGTGTGCGTAACGCCAAGGTTGACAATCATTAGGGTAAATGGTATAATTAATAAAATGCAGAGTGCGAGGTGATAATATGAAAAGGGCTGTTGCTTTTATGCTTTTGTTAATGCTGCTGATTTGCTTTGTGGGCTGTGAAAAAAAGGGAGTTTGCCTGTCCATTGACGAGGGCGCTTCGTGCGGTGGGGCGCTTAGCGGAGAAATTTATCTTAACAAGGTAAGCGGTGAGTATACTCTTTATTTTGGAGATGAGAAGGGCAACATTTTACAGGGCTACACAAAGATAGGCACAGTTAACAAAAATGAGCCATATAAGATAAATGAGCTTATAATTCCGCCTGATGGAAAAACCGTAGTTGCCAAGGGCGAAAAAAAGACTTATTTTGCAAAAATCCCCGACACGTATCTGTTAAACAAGGAAGATGCCTTTATTTTCGGCGCGCTTTCCGATGTTCATTTTAACAAATATAATAAAATGGCAGAGGACGATGCCACAGTTACCTTTAATAATGCTCTTGATTATTACGAAGAAATCGGCGCAGATATGGTGGGTGTTGCAGGAGATATTTCAAACGAGGGTGAGCTAAGCTCTCTTACCAAGTATAACGAGGCTATAAGCGGACGTGACTTTCCTGTGTTTACCGTTACGGGAAACCACGATTACAGTGCCTACAAGGACGGAAGCTGGCAGGAGTACATAAGCGCCAATGTTAAGGGCTGTGAATTTGCTCCAAACGGACTTGATTTTGTCTATGAGCCTGAAGAAATGGGCGGGGACGTGTTTGTTTTTTTGAATATTACCTTTTATAGCTATAGCTATTTTGAAAAAACATACCCTGTTGTTGACGTAATGGAGCAAATTCCTTGGCTTGAGGGTATATTAAAGGAGCACACAGACGACCAGGTTTATGTATTTTTCCATTTGTTTATGTGCGGGCCTGACGGACAGACGCACACAGGTGTTGGCAATTTAATGAACCCCGGGGGATATACCTACCCCTTGCCCTTTAAAAAGGGAAATTCCGATGAAAAAAGAATACGCAGATTTTTCAAGGAATACAAGAATGTAGTATATTTAAGCGGTCATTCCCATTGGGCATTTGAAATGGAGAGATATAACGAGGAAACAAATTTCTCGAATTTCGACGGAGAATATTGCCATATGGTGCATATTCCAAGCGTAACCGAGCCTCGCTGGATTGAGGACGAGGACACAGAGCGCACCGGCAAAAACGGTGAAATGTCCCAAGGCTGGGTAATTTACGACTACGGAGATACCACCATTTTTGTGCCAATTGACTTTTTGAGCGGTACTATCTATACAGAATATATGGAAATAATAAGAAATTAATATTAAGCAAGGGACAGAGGATGTTTTGCATTCTCTGTCCTCGTTCTTGGCTTAATAAATATGACAATATTTTGCCACATTATCAAGGTTTATTGACAAATGGGTAGAAACGTGATAAAATATATTTGTCACATAATCTAATAATTTTTTGCGTTAGTGGGGAAACTGACCTTGGTAAAAGGTGTTTCCTTTTTTCCTCATTCCCATTAACGCTGGTAAGAGATTGTGTGACAACAATGAAGGAACACTTTTTCGGTGCGTTCCTTCGGGGGCGCACTTTTTATATTGCTGATGGGAGGGTACATATGAACAATGATATTTCAAGAAAAATAATAGATGTTACCGGTGTAGAGCTTATGCCCGGAAAGCCTGATGCTTGTCTTGGCAACGGAGAGAGGGCTTTGAGTGTTGTTGCGACGAGTGCGACTATTATTTGCGTTGTTTCTCCGAAGTTGATCTCGAAAAGCAAAAGAAATGATAAAAAATTAATATTAACTAAAAAGCCTTTCTCCCTGTGAGCAAGGCTTTTTAATTTAACCCTCTTTGTCTATACAAATTTGGTATTATTCACACGTCGTAGGGCGGTGGCGGTAAGCCGCCGAAATAACAAGGTACTACAAATTAAGTTTAACACATCAATCAAGCCTTGACCCAAGTCAAAGCAGATTCTTCGCCTTGCTCAGAATGACAGTATAATTTTGATTGTACGCACTTTCCTTTGTCATCCTGAGCGAAGCGAATGGATCTTTGATAATAGTGTGATGCCATACATTCATTGAATGATTCC
>JAFTZI010000103.1 GCA_017461055.1 Clostridia bacterium
CACTGACCGAACACCTGTGCTCCAAAGGTTGAAGCCTCGCTTGGCATCCAAACAGCCTCTAATGCTGTACACTTTTCAAAGCAATAGTCACCAAGGGAAACCTGCTTGGGAAGAACAATCTTTTTAAGTGCGGTGCAGGATGCAAACACAGTTTCAGTTGTTCCGATTACGGTTACTGAACCAGGAATAATTATTTCGGTTAAAGAAGCGCAGCCTTGGAAGGCTCTGCTGCCGATTGTTGTAATTCCATCCCAAAGCTTCATCTCCGAAAGCTTAGCGCAATCCATACAAAACTTATTGGAAATTGCAGTTGAGCCTCTGAAGAAGTTTTCATAGTTTTCAATAGTTTCAAGCACCTTGCAGCCATTAAATGTATAATCGGTTGCATAGTTAACGGGCACCCCATCCTTCACATATGCATCAGGAAGAGTAATTTTTTCAAGCTTTTCGCAGTATTCGAACAATGAATAGGTGCTGTTTACATGCTCAATAATCATCATAGAAAGGTCAAGCTCCACAAGCTTTTTGCAGTTTGCAAATGCCTTATAGGTGGTATTACCAACAAATCTAAGTCCCTGACTAAGCTTAACCTCAACCAAGTTACCGCAGCCATTAAAGTTTTGATTATCTCCGGCAAGCAAGCTGATATCGGCAGGCAGCTCACACCTTATAATGCTGCTTTTATTAAAGCTTTTGCTTAGCTTTGTGTTAATGGCACTGTAGCTGAATTGAAGCAAAATTCCGCCGCTCTCATACTGGTTCTTTGAAAGAATGTAAGTGGTTGGTACGGTGTAGTAGCTTGTACCGTCAAACAAAACAGTACGTGCAATTGTTCCGTCATCTTTGTTTTGACCTATGTCGGTTCTGCCAATTGCCTCATCAAAGGTAGTGAGTGCACCGAACTCATCACTTGAAGAAGGAACAATTGTGTCAGCACTTGCACTGATAGCAAATACGCAAATAAGCATTGCTACAATAGCAAGTGACAAAAGAAATTTCTTTTTCATAATCTTTCCTCTCTTTTTTATTTATTAACGCGTTATATTATAACATATCACGGTAAAAATTTCAAGTGCTATTTATATTTTGCCTAAAGCTATACTTGAATTCTTTAAGTCAGCAGAAAAAGCCACACAAAATAGACAAATTATCGACACTCCTCGGCACATAATTGCAAAAACGCCTTTTAAAGCAAAAGCGGAGCTTATGCATTTTTGCATAAGCTCCTTTTGGTTTATTTAATTATTTCACCGTATGATGTAAAGGAGTATTTCGCGCCTTCAAGCGGTTCGTTTGCCTGAATATACGAATATTCAACATCATCCCCGTTTGTTACTGTCACGTATGCGCCAAGGGCCAATTTGGTTGACTTTTGTGTATCGTTTTCAAAGCCTACCACCTTTATGTCAAAGGCTGAAAAATCAGTTCTTGCGATTTCAGCATTAATAACACCGCTTGCGGCATTACCGTTTTCATCAAAGATGTCATTTGTGCCAAGCTTACTTTGCGAAACTGCAAATACACCGTACTTCAAGGTTATGTTTGCTACGCTTGTATACTTGTTAACGGCTTGGCAATTCACCTTAAAGCCAAGGGAAATTCCGTTGCCTGTCTGTGATGCCGAGTAGCCAAGGCAAATAAACAAATATGTGTCCTTAACAATCTCTTGTATGTCATCAAAGCATCTTGCGCATTCAGCTATATATGTTCCGTCCTTTGTTAGGTCGGTATATATAATGCTATGCGGATTCATTATGTCATAATCGTGTCCGAGTGCATCATCGGTTTTTTCAATGCTTGCGATTTGACCGCATCCAAGACAGTAGGTCTTAATACCGCCGTCCTCGGTGCAGGAAGCATCTGAATACTCAGGTGCGCTGACAATCGGGTGCTTAAGAGGAATAGTAGCCCGTACCTCAGCAGTTTGGTTGTAGGTTTCATACGCAGCCTCAAGCTGTTCATATGTTATGGGAGTAGAAACAAAGTTACCCCAGCTCTTAGATGTATTTGTTCCCCACAAAATGTTAACTCTTGTAACAAAGCAGATTTCGTTTGATCCGCAGAAATAGAACTTAATGTAATCCTTTACCTTAATGTTGTTTTGTAAACGGTCATCAATTACTATTTCAAGTGTTCCGTTCGTGTCAACGCCTGCATATTCACCATGAGCAACGGTTGTTCCCGCATCGGTTACTGTAACATTGGCATTTATTCTTTCGTTTTTAATATCGCTTGCGCTGTTGTTAGTCAAATATATTGTAATGTCATGAGGGTCATTATTATTATAAAGACAATGCAAATTGATAACTTCCATTTTTCCAAGATAGATAAGCTTGAAGCCCTCGGGATATACTGTTCCCTCAAAATCATAGGCTTGAGTCGATGTATGCTTGGTAAAGCCCTTTGGGAATATCAGCTCGGTATTAGCAATGGTTGTTCTCTTTAAGAAGTGACCGTTAATTGCAGTGAGTGAAGTGGGCAAATAGTTATCCATATTACCGTTTTCGTCAACAAAGGTAAGAGCCGCGCTTGTCTGCTTTCCTGCTGACTCCATATCAAAGGACTTATCGCCGATTATTGCAATTGAATCAGCAAGATATACGGTTTCAAGGGCGAAGCATTGATAAAATGCCATTGAGCCGATTTCATAAACACCGTCGCCGAGATGTATATTCTTTAGCTTATAGTTCTTTTGGAAGGCAGGTGAGCCAATATTTACCTTACCCTTAACAGTAAGGTCGGTAAGCTCAGGGTTAACCTCTCCGTTACCCGAGGCAACATAGGTATCGCCTGTGTTTATAATTGTAAGCCTTTGAAGCTTACCGCAGTCACGGAAGGTGTTACCTGTATTAATAGATGTAAACGGACCGGACACGTAAATTTCAACTGTGTTTTCAGCATTGTAAAACGCACTGTCACCAATTGAGCCGACATTTGTGGCAGTTATTTTCATATCAACCGGTCCGTCTGTGTTTCTGAACATATAACCGCCGATACAAATTCCGTGCAGAGTC
>JAFTZI010000104.1 GCA_017461055.1 Clostridia bacterium
CGGCAAGCCTCAGAATGACAGTATAATTTTGATTGTACGCACTTCCCTTTGTCATCCTGAGCGTAGCGAATGGATCTTTAAACAGAAACGTACAATTTAAGTTGAAACAAGGTAATAGGGGCGACCATTGGTCGTCCGTTTTGTTGCATATGTAACCTATCACTTTTGCTTTAGCAAAAATTTCACGTTGCTTGTGCAACATTTCACTCGCTTTAGCGAATTTCACCGAGGCAAAGCCTCGATTTCACTGCAAGGCAACCTTGTGTTGACTTGCTTGGTAGGGGCGCCCATTGGTCGTCCGTTTTCGTTTTTGTGTTTGTAACATATCACCTTTGCTTTAGCAAAGATTTCATCGTGTTAACGATTTCATTCGCTTTAGCGAATTTCACCGGCCAAAGGCTCGATATCATTGCAAGTCAACCTTGCGTTGACTTGCCATTATTTATAGAAAAACAGCCAAGGTGACACCTTGGCTGTACTTGTTAAACTTGCTTATTTTTTCTCTTTCTTATATTGTATTCTGACCTTGGGTTGATAAGCTCACGGTAGTCAAGGTCGCCGCGCTCGAGGGCGCTGACAATGGTTTCGGCAGTGGCAATATTGGTTGCCAAAAGCACGTTGTGAACGTCGCAAAGCCTTAAAAGGTTTTGCTCAACTGCATTGTGGCTTTCCACCCAACCGTAATTTTGAGGGGTGTTGGCGCGGAAATAGAACAAAATGTCTATTTCGTCAAAGGCAATGCGAGAGGCAATTTGCTGCTCTCCGCCTAAGGGACCTGACAAAAGCTTTTCAATCTTTAACCCGGTAGCTTCGGAAATATAAGAGCCGGTTGTACTTGTAGCACATATTGAATGCTTACTAAGTATACCGCAATATGCAATACAAAACTGGGTAATTAATTCTTTTTTGGTATCATCTGCAATGATAGCTATTTCCATAGTGCCACCTCCAAATTAGCTCATTTTTATAATAATAACATATTTGTTAGGCACTTGTCAATAAAAAAGAGCGAACTTTTTTAAATTTTTTTGAGCAAAGTGTCTGTATTTTGCCATAACGAGTAGGTAAAATTTTTGTTATTATGTACAAAAACAACAATTTTTATAAAATTTTCTTTTCGGGCAAAATTACTGATTTACAAAGGTCCGGCATGTCAATAATATATAATACGCACAAAATTTAATATTTTACGCAAATTTGTATTGACAAATCATAATTGTTTTGCTATAATAATGACAATCTTTAAGGTTGATACAGAGATGTCGACAAGATTCTATATAATAAATGTAGGTATGCTTTTTTGCGGTATATCGAGGTTTGTTGCGGTCTAATCTTGTCCTACGACAAGATTTTTTTAATATCTGTCAGCCTTATTAATAATTTAATAGGAGGCAACTTATGAAGAATTTTACTACACTTAAAATAGATGAGCAATTTGTAAGTGCCACTGTTTTCGGTAGCGCTTCCTTTGACAGTGATAATATTGTTATTTTACCCGGATTTTGTGATGTGCATGTGCATTTCAGAGAGCCGGGTTTTTCTTATAAGGAAACTATTAAAACAGGGTGCTTAAGCGCGGCAAACGGTGGCTACACAGACGTTTGCACAATGCCTAACCTTAACCCTGTGCCAGACAGTGTTGAAAATATTAATAAGCAGCTTGAAATTATAGAAAACGATGCAAAAATAGGTGTTCACCCTTACGCTTCCATTACTGTAAACCAAGACGGGCAGGAGCTTGCAGACCTTGAGGGTATGAAGGACTTATGTATTGCCTACTCCGATGACGGACGGGGAGTACAGAGTGATGAAATGATGGAAAGCGCAATGAAAAGCGCCAAGGCTCTTGGCAAAATGATAGTTGCACACTGCGAGGTAAACGACCTATTGTTTGGCGGCTACATTCACGACGGTGAATATTGCAGGCTGCACGGAATGAAGGGAATTTGCTCCGAGAGCGAATGGAAGCAGGTAGAAAGAGATATTAAGCTTGCCAAGAAAACAGGCTGTAAATACCACGTATGCCACATTTCCGCCAAGGAAACGGTGGAGCTTATACGCAAGGCAAAGAGCGAGGGAGTTGACATAACCTGTGAAACTGCTCCGCACTACCTTGTTTACAACGATATGGATTTACAGGATTTAGGCCGCTTCAAAATGAACCCGCCTATAAGGAGCGAAAGTGACAGGCTTGCTTTAATTGAGGGCATTTTGGACGGAACAATAGATATGATTGCCACAGACCACGCGCCCCACAGCGCCAATGAAAAATCCCTTGGCTTGAAGGACAGTAAAATGGGTGTTGTCGGACTTGAAACCGCCTTTGGCGTTATGTATACTAATTTTGTAAAAACAGGAGTAATTACTCTTGAAAAATTAATAGAGCTTATGTCGGTAAATCCGAGAAAGCGCTTTGGCATTGACCTTGGCAATTCCTACACGGTGTTTGATTTAGGCAAAAGCTACAAGGTATGCCCGGATAGCTTTTTATCAATGGGCAGAGCAACACCGTTTGAGGGTGTTACCCTTTACGGCGAGTGCTTAATGACAGTTAAGGACGGACAGGTAGTAGTTGCAAATCACAAGGAAAATTAGTTTAAACAGAAGGACTTTACAGAGTGGTGAAATCGAAAAGCAATAAAATTTCTTAATTTGAGGTTGTCGATACGATAAAGAACCTTTTTAAGGTAGAGATTTTTCCAAAATCTCGTTTAATTTGCTTTTCTAACCGCGACCGCTACTCTACCGTACAAAGTACGCCGACGTGTACGCGTTCACGGTTTTTCCCTCCCTCTCTAAAGCCCTGACTATGATAAAGTATAAAACGAAGGAGAAAAACAATGGCAAAAAGAACAGACATCAAAAGAGTAATGATTATCGGCTCAGGACCTATTATAATCGGTCAGGCTGCTGAATTTGACTATGCGGGCACACAGGCTTGCTTAGCGCTTAAGGAGGAGGGCTACGAGGTTATTCTTGTAAACTCCAACCCTGCTACCATTATGACCGATACGGTTATAGCTGACAAGGTATATATGGAGCCATTAACACTTGAATATGTGGCAAAGATAATAAGACATGAGCGTCCCGATGCAATTGTACCGGGTATTGGCGGTCAGACAGGCTTAAATATGGCTATGCTTCTTGAAAAGAAGGGCGTTTTGAAGGAAAGCGGAGTTGAGCTTCTCGGAACATCAAGCGTTTCCATTGAAAGAGCCGAGGACAGAGAGCTGTTTAAGGAGCTTTGCGAGTCCATTGGCGAGCCTGTAATTCCTTCCGAAATTGCAAACAATATGGATGAGGCAATGGCGGCTATTGAGAAAATCGGCTTCCCTGTTGTTCTTCGTCCTGCATTTACCTTGGGCGGTACAGGCGGCGGCTTTGCCTACAATATGGATGAATATATAGAGCTTGCCGAGGGTGCTTTGGCGGCATCCCCTGTTCACCAGGTTCTTGTAGAAAAGAGTGTTAAGGGCTATAAGGAAATTGAATTTGAGGTTATGCGTGACGGCAGCGACAACGCAATAACAATTTGCGGCATGGAAAACATTGACCCTGTTGGCGTACACACAGGCGACTCAATAGTTGTAGCTCCTATTATGACTCTTAACGACCACGACTTAAAGATGCTCAACGACTCTGCTATTAAGCTAATCAGAGCCTTGAAGATTGAGGGTGGCTGTAACGTTCAGTTTGCGCTTAACCCAACAACAAGCGAATATTATCTTATCGAGGTAAACCCAAGAGTTTCACGTTCAAGCGCCCTTGCATCTAAGGCAAGCGGTTACCCAATTGCAAGAGTTACCGCTAAAATTGCTGTGGGCATGACCCTTGACGAAATTGAGGTTGCAGGAACAAAGGCTTCCTTTGAGCCAAGACTTGACTATGTAGTTGCAAAGTTCCCACGCTTCCCGTTTGATAAGTTTACAACCGTTCCAAACAAGCTTGGCACACAGATGAAGGCAACGGGCGAATGTATGGGTATCGGCGCTAACTTAGAGGAGTGCTTGCTTAAATCTGTACGTTCTCTTGAAATCGGTGTTTGCCACCTTTATATGCCTAAGTTTGACTCAATGAGTGATAACACTCTTCTTGAATACCTTGAGGAGTTCCACGACGACAACATTTTTGCCATTACTCAGCTTATGCGTCACGGTGTAACCGTTGATAAGCTTCACCAGGTTACAAAAATTACACCTTACTTCCTTGAGTCCTTTAAGAAAATAGTTGATATGGAAGAAACGCTTAGCAAAAATCCATTTGACAAGGATGTATTAAAGGCTGCTAAGGATATGGGCTTTAGCGACAAGTACATTGCAAAGCTTTGGAGCACAAAGGAAATTGAGGTTTATAATTTCCGTCACAATAACAATATCGTTCCTGTATTCCAAATGGTAGATACAGCACACGTTGACGCTTATATTCCGTATTTCTATTCATCACATCACGGTAAAAATCAGTCAATTCTTACAGACAAGAAAAAGATTATCGTTTTGGGCGCAGGTCCTATTCGTATCGGTCAGGGTGTAGAATTTGACTATTCAACCGTACACGCAGTAAAGACAATTAAGGAAAGCGGCTACGAGGCAATTATTATTAACAACAACCCCGAAACAGTTTCAACCGACTACACAACAGCAGATAAGCTCTACTTTGAGCCGCTCACTGTTGAAGATGTTATGGAGGTTATTGAGTTTGAAAAGCCTGACGGAGTTATTGCCAGCCTTGGCGGTCAGACAGCAATTAACTTAGCGGCTCCATTGCACGAAAGAGGAGTAAAGCTTATCGGTACAGATTGCGAGGCTATTGACAGAGCCGAAAACCGTGACACCTTTGAGAAAATTTTGGAGGAATTGGACATTCCACAGCCAAAGGGTCAGGCGGTTACAAATATTGAGGATGGCGTTAAGGTTGCAAAAACAGTTGGCTATCCTGTATTGGTACGTCCTTCATTCGTTCTTGGCGGACGCGCTATGCAGCTTGTTCAGAATGAGGACCAGCTTCGCCACTACCTAAGAACAGCGGTTGAAATTGACGAGGACAAGCCTGTTCTTGTTGACCACTACATCAAGGGTAAGGAGGTAGAGGTTGACGCAATTTGCGACGGACGTGACGTATTTGTTGCAGGTATTATGGAGCTTGTTGAAAGAACAGGTGTTCACTCAGGTGACTCCATTAGTGTATATCCTTCCTTCTCTATTTCCGACAAGGTTAAGGGCAAAATCCTTACCTACTCCAAAAAATTAGGTCTTGGCATTGGAATTATCGGTCTTTTCAACATTCAGTTTATTGTTGACTCAAATGAGGATGTATATATTATTGAGGTTAACCCACGTTCATCAAGAACAGTTCCGTTCCTTTCCAAGTCCACAGGCTACTCCCTTGCCGACATCGCAACAGAGGTAATTCTCGGTAAGTCCTTAAAGGAGCTTGGCATATTCGACCTTTACCCACAGGAAAAGAAGAGATGGTACTGCAAGGTTCCTGTATTCTCATATAAGAAGATTAGCGGAATTGACGCATACTTAAGCCCTGAAATGAAGTCCACAGGTGAGGCTATCGGCTATGACGATACTCTTAACAGAGCATTCTATAAGGCGCTTCAGGCATCCGGTATGCAGGTACAAAACTACGGTACGGTTCTTGTAACGGTTGCAGACAGCGACAAGGAGGAGGCGCTTCCACTTATCAGACGCTTCTACAACTTAGGCTTTAACATTGAGGCTACAGAGGGCACTGCAAATTACCTAAAGGAGCACGGTATCAGAACAAGAATTAAGCAAAAAATCGGTCAAGGCTCAAGCGATATACCCGACGCTATGAGACAGGGACACATAGCATATGTAATCAATACAAGTGATGCAAACGATGGCGGCTCTAACCAAAAGGACGGCTACCAAATCAGACACTTGGCAATTGAAAACAATATTTCTCTCTTTACCTCACTTGATACAGTAAGAATTTTACTTGACGTGCTTGAGGAAATTACACTTACAATTTCAACAATTGATGCATAATGATGCACAGCATCAACGAAACGAATCCGTAAATATGCCTGCCTTGCAAGATTATAATGCTCTTGCGGGCATAGGATTCATTTCATTTCGATTATGCCTCTTGGCATAAATTTCAAGACAAGCTTGCTTGTCAATTCAAGCGCGTAAGCGTATTTCATTGTTTGAAAGAGGAAAAAGATGAAGGACTTAATTTTTAATATCAAGTCAAACAAAAAAATCGCCAAAAACACCTATGAAATGGTGCTTTTGGGTGATTGCACAGATATTAAGTGCGGTCAGTTTGTAAACATAAAAATCGAGGGCTTTTACTTGCGCCGTCCAATTTCCGTATGCTGTGTAGAGGGTGAGGAGCTTACCCTTATCTACAAGGTAGTGGGAGAGGGCACAGAGGTAATGGCTAATATGGAAAGCGGTACTTCTCTCTTGGTATTAACAGGTCTTGGCAATGGCTACGACCTTAACAAAAGCGGAGATAAGCCACTCTTAATCGGTGGCGGCGCGGGAGTTCCGCCTATGTATCAGCTTTGCCGCGAGCTTACAGCTCAAGGCAAGACTCCAAGTGTTATTTTGGGCTTTAACTCATATGACGAGGTATTTTACGAAAACGAATTTAAGGCGTTGGGCGCAAATGTAATTGTTGCCACAGCAGACGGAAGCTACGGTGTTAAGGGCTTTGTAACAGATGCCTTTAATATGGTAGATTACACATATTTCTACACCTGCGGACCCGAGCCTATGCTAAAGGCAGTATATAACAGCAGTGTAACAAGCGGTCAATTCTCCTTTGAGGAAAGAATGGGCTGTGGCTTTGGTGCTTGTATGGGCTGCTCCTGCAAGACAAAGTACGGAAACAAGAGAATTTGCAAGGACGGACCTGTGCTTGAAAAGGAGGAAATTATATGGTAAGCTTAAAGACTTCTCTATGCGGAATAGAGCTTGATAACCCATTAATTCCCGCCAGCGGTACATTCGGCTTTGGCTATGAATTTGCGGAAATTTACGACATAAACGTTCTTGGCAGCTTTTCCTTTAAGGGAACAACAAAGGACCCAAGATTTGGTAACCCAACTCCGAGAATTGCAGAGTGCAAAAAGGGTCTTATAAATTCCGTAGGACTTCAAAACCCCGGTGTACACAAGGTAATTGAAAACGAGCTTCCCAAGCTGAAGAAGTGCTTTTTCAAGCCTGTTATGGCAAATGTAAGCGGATTTAGCGTTGACGAATACGTTTACACAGTAAAGATGCTTGACAGCGAGCCGCAAATCGGTTGGTTTGAGGTAAATGTAAGCTGTCCTAACGTACACGGTGGCGGAATGTCCTTCGGTACATCTCCCGAGGCTGCTGCCGAGGTTGTAAGAAGCGTTAAGGCAGTTACAAATAAGCCTGTAATTGTAAAGCTTTCGCCAAATGTTACCGATATTGTAGCAATTGCAAGGGCTTGCGAGGAGGCAGGGGCTGACGGTATCAGCTTAATAAACACACTTTTAGGTATGAAAATAGATTTAAAGACCAAAAAGCCTGTTATTGCAAACAAAATGGGAGGCTTTTCGGGTCCTGCAATTAAGCCTGTGGCTGTCAGAATGGTGTATCAGGTTTATGAGGCAGTTAATATTCCTATCGTTGGCGGCGGTGGAGTTGAAAGCGCCGAGGACGTAATTGAAATGATGCTTGCAGGCGCTTCGGCTGTACAGGTTGGCGCTGCAAACTTGGTTGACCCAATGGCTTGTCCTAAGATTATTGAAGACTTACCAAGGGTTATGGAAAAATACGGTATAAAAAATTTAAAGGATATAATAGGAGGAGCGCACTAATGGGAAAGGACGTAATTGTAGCTTGCGACTTTGCAAGCAAGGAGCAGGTTTTTGATTTTCTTGACTTGTTCAAGGAGGAAAAGCCATTTGTAAAAATCGGAATGGAGCTTTTTAACGCAGAGGGACCGGATATTGTTCGTGAAATCAAGAAAAGAGGTCACAAGATATTCCTTGATTTGAAGCTTCACGATATTCCAAACACAGTTAAAAAGGCTATGGCAGTTTTGTCAAGACTTGATGTTGATATGACAAACGTACACGCAAGCGGTACAATCGCAATGATGGAAGCAGCGCTTGAGGGCTTAACACGTCCTGACGGAACACGTCCGCTTTTAATTGCAGTTACTCAATTAACCTCAACAAGCGAGGAAAGAATGAGAGATGACCTTTTAATTAACGAGCCAATGGACAAGGTAGTTATGCACTATGCAATGAACGCAAAGAAGGCGGGACTTGCAGGCATAGTATGCTCACCGTTAGAGGCTGAAAAGGTACACGCAGCCTGCGGAAGCGACTTTGTAACAGTTACACCGGGCGTTCGCTTTGCAGACGGTGACAAGGGCGACCAGGTAAGAGTTATGACACCTGAGGAGGCTAAGAAAATCGGCAGTGACTACATCGTAGTCGGAAGACCCATTACAGCCGCCGCTGACCCTGTTGCAGCATATCGCAGATGCGTTAACGAATTTGTTGGTTAATAGGCAAGTCAACACAAGGTTGACTTGCAATGATATCGAGGCAAAGCAAGCAGACACAAGGTTGCTTGCAATGATATCGAGGCTTTGCCTCGGTGAAATTCGCTAAAGCGAGTGAAATGTTGCACAAGCAACGTGAAATTTTTGCTAAAGCAAAAGTGATAAATAACAAACACGTATTTTTAGGCTCCTTTGTAAAGGGAGCTGTCACCGAAGGTGACTGAGGGATTGTTTAGGCTCCTTTGTAAAGGTGCCCCTTGTGGGTATGCCTTGTGCAGAGGTGGATTGCGGAAGCAAGACGGAGGTATTTTTAGCCTCCTTTGTAAAGGGAGGTGGATTGCGGAAGCAAGACGGAGGGATTTGATATGAAATACAGTCATAACAAGAGCATTGTTTCCTTAGCGAAAGAGCTGAGAAAGAACATGACCCCCGAAGAAAAGCACCTATGGTACGATTGTTTGAGGAATTACCCTTTTAGATTTTTAAGGCAAAAGGTCATAGGAAATTACATTGTAGATTTTTATTGTGCAAAGGCGAATTTAGTAATAGAGCTTGACGGTTATCAGCACGGATTTGAAGCAGAAGCGGAAAACGATGCAAAAAGAACCGAATATTTAGAGTCGCTTGGGCTTACTGTGGTAAGAATACCGAATTATGAAATTCACGACAACTTTTTATGGGTTTGTCGTTATATAGATAGCTTGGTTTCTAAATCCCTCAGTCAGCAAAGCTGACAGCTCCCTTTACAAAGGAGCCTTAAGAACTATCAGAAAAATAGCTCCTTGCAAGGCTTACCCACAAGTGTGCCTTTACAAAGGAGCCTAAAGAGAAGGAGAAGGAAAAATGGAACAGTACAAAGTAGAATTTATTGAATTTTTACAGAGCGCAGGAGTTCTCAAGTTTGGAGATTTTACTGCTAAGAGTGGAAGAAAAATCCCTTATTTCATAAACGCAGGCGAGATTAAGACAGGCGAGCATATTTCTAAGCTTGGCGAGTTCTATGCTAAGGCTTATCTTGACAAGGTAGGAAGCAAGAAAACTGCTCTTTACGGCCCTGCTTACAAGGGAATTTCAATTGCGGTTGCTACATCAATTGCTCTTGCTAAGAACGGTCTTGATTTGCCATTCTTCTTTAACAGAAAGGAAGCAAAGGACCACGGTGAGGGCGGTATTTTCGTTGGCTACAAGCCACTCTCAGGCGAGGAAATTGTAATCGTTGAGGACGTTATTACAGCAGGCACCGCTATTCGTGAGACTATGGAAATTATGAAGAGTGTTGAGGGCGCTAAGGTTGCCGCTTGCTTCGTAATGGTAGACAGAAAGGAAAAGGGCAAGGGCGAAAAGGGCGCTATGGTTGAAATTGAGGAAGAATTCGGCTTCCCTGTTTACTCCGTAGTTGACGTTTATGACATTATCGAATACTTAAGCCGCGATTCTAAAAACGAGGAAAACGTAAACCGTATCAAGAAGTATCTTGAGGTTTATGGAGCATAATTATGAGAAGCCTAATTGATATAAAGGAATTATCACTTGAGGAATTGGACAGTCTTATTGCTACTGCTCTTGACATAATTGATAATCCGCAAAAATACAGTGAAAAATGCAAGGGCAAAAAGCTTGCAACACTGTTTTTTGAGCCATCTACACGTACTCGCTTAAGCTTTGAGGCCGCTATGTACGAGCTTGGCGGTAATGTTCTCGGCTTTTCCGAGGCTTCAAGCTCCAGCGCGGCAAAGGGAGAGAGCGTCAGCGACACTGCTAAGATGATTTCCTGCTATGCAGATATTATAGCTATGCGTCACCCTAAGGAGGGCGCACCTCTTGTTGCGGCTATGAACGCCACAATTCCTGTTGTAAACGCAGGGGACGGCGGACATAACCACCCAACACAGACGCTTGCTGACTTGCTTACCATTAAGCGCAAAAAGGGACGCTTTGACAACTTAACAGTCGGTCTTTGCGGCGACCTTAAGTTTGGCAGAACAGTACATTCTCTTATCTCTGCGCTGTCAAGATACGCGGGTATTAAGTTTGTTCTTATTTCCCCTGAGGAGTTAAGAATACCAAGCTACGTAAAAACAGACGTTTTGGATAAGAACGGTATAGAATACGTTGAAACAACGGATTTAACAGGCGCTATGCCTTCTCTTGACATTCTTTATATGACAAGAGTGCAAAAGGAAAGGTTCTTTAATGAAGAGGACTACCTACGCTTAAAGGACAGCTACATTTTAAATCCTCAAAAGCTTGAAAACGCAAAGAGTGACCTTTGCATTATGCACCCACTACCGAGAGTTAACGAAATCAGCGTAGCAGTAGATAAGGACCCGCGCGCGTGCTACTTTGAGCAGGCGCTCAACGGAAAATATATGCGTATGGCGCTTATTCTGATGCTTCTCGGCATTAAGTAAGGAGGGCAAAATGAATATAGATTCTATTAAAAACGGTATCGTAATAGACCATATTACAGCAGGCAAGGGTATGGAGCTTTACGCTCTTTTGAACCTTGATAGCCTTTCCTGCCCAATAGTTATCGGCAAAAACCTTCCAAGCGGAAAAATGGGTACAAAGGACATTATCAAAATTGATGCTGATATTTCCTTGAACACAGATATTTTGGGCTATATCGACCCAGATGTTACGATAAATATAATAAAGAACGGTCAAATTGCAGAAAAGAAAACCGTTTCCCTGCCCGAAAGGCTTGTAAACGTAATTTCCTGCAAAAACCCACGCTGTATAACCTCCTGCGAGCAGGAGCTTGACCAAGTCTTTACCTTGACCGACAAGGAAAATCGCGTATATAGATGCCTATATTGCGAAACCAAGGCGAAGGAAGAAAATCACTAAAATGAGCAAAAGCTATAAGGAAAGGTTAAAGCTACACAGAAAAAGCTTATTTAAAAAGCTGCTTTCTGTGTCCTGCTTACCATTATTTATTATAGTTCTTGCAACTACTTTTTTCCTTTTGAGAGAGTCCCCTGAGCATTGGAAATCCGATACAATCGTAATAAATGACATTAGTAGTACTACAATTGCAAGTGGCGGTCGTGGCTCGGGGTCAAGAATTGTTGCGCAAATTGCTGATGATAACGGACAATATTTTGTGCTGTCCCAAATGAAGCCAAAGGAAGCCCTAAGCGCATTGAAAGCAGGCGATGAATATACCGTTGTTTATGCTTCCGAATTTGCTCGTCTGCACATTAAAGGAATCAGCCAAGGCGGCGTTGAAATTGTAAGCACAAATGATTCAGCGCAATCATATGAAAAAAACAAAACAGCCACAATAGTGCTGTGCTCTGTTTGCATTTTAATTCTGCTTATACTGTTTGCTGTTACAATAAAATTCTTTTGTAAGGAAGAAACAAAGCAAATTTGCCACTTAAAGCAAAAGCTGAAGGCTGCCTTGCCTTAACTATTCCATAGCGAGTAAAAATTATCAAAAACAGACGCCCACCGATTAAACCCGGTGGGCTTGTTTTTTTGCGGTGGCTCATTTAAAAGCAGAATAGTGTCGAACGGAATTATTGAAAATTCTTTATTAGTTGCCTTACAAAAGATTCCAAATTTATATTACTATTGCAACATTTGAAAAAAGGTGATAAAATATATATAAGAAATTTAAAATTGCCTGTAACCTTTTCGGGCGGTTTTCCGTCTGTTAGGTTAGAGAGAGGTATTTTCAGCACGCTGTAAGGGGGTGAGTTGCGTGGA
>JAFTZI010000105.1 GCA_017461055.1 Clostridia bacterium
GGGGTGAGATGTTCGGCAATATAACGGGCGGAGGCAAGATTTCCAGCAAGACCGATTATAACCCAACACCGTATGTACCCACAGCCTATGCTAACTTTACTGGTCAAGCATCTGCAATTAATGTCATTTATTATTGTGATATATGGAAATATTATGTCTATATAGCATAAACAAGGGGCTGACACATAGCATTAACGAATTGTGAACAATATGTGCAATAATAACAAAAAATCAAGGTTTTCCAAAGGAAACGCCTTGATTTTTTGTTGACTTTGTATAGGTAACGACAACAAAAAACTAATTTGTGTCAGCCCCTTACTTTTATTTAGTTGTTAACTTATTAAATACCGTCATTTCCGTGCGTGAAGCAATTAAAGGAGTTACTGAGATAGCGCTCTGACGTATCGAAATAATATCGGAAGTGGGGTCATTGCCGGAATCTTGACAAATGTCACCCGACTGAACATACATATTACCACCGTTATGTATAAATGTGTCGTTATAGTACGCGCCCCCTTGCTTAGTGATGCGAATGTCGTTGGGGCATGGCGGAATATTAACATTGTATAGTGTATTATAATCGTAAAGCTTATTCTTTTGAATAAATTCCCAAATCATATTCAAGTAGGCGGGAGCTTCCATAAGATTAACAATATCAGCAGAAACCGCAAGACCGTTAATGCCCATTCTTGCTCCCTCGAAAATCGCACCGCATGTTCCGGAATACACAATGTCATCTCCTAAATTGTAGCCGCGATTAATACCTGAAAGAATTAAATCATAGCTTTGTTTAAGACCGTGTACACCGAAACGTACACAGTCAGCAGGAGTAGAATCAACTGAATAACCAAAAATTCCCCGGGCAATTTCTACTTTAGTAATCTCAATTTCACGAGTGAAGTGAATAGCTTGGCTTTTGCCGCTTTGCTCAAATTTCGGGGCGGCAATAGTTATTTCTCCCAAGCTCTGTGCCCACTTTGCTAATAAAGGGAGAACAGGAGCATTGATGCCATCATCATTTGTAATTAGTATTTTCATTTATAACCATCCTTCATTTGTGTTTTTGTACTCACCTAACAATTGGTCGGCGTTAGATATCAGCTCATTCATTTGTTCAAAACTGTGCACAGTTGCACCACAGGCACAAGCGTGCCCACCACCATTATATTTTTCTGCAAGTGCATTTACGGTAACGAAGCGAGAACGAATACGGACACGAATTTCATCGCCGTTATCAGCATCAACAAATGCAATCCATATCAAGCTGTTTTTAATTGAGTCCATATAGGATACACATGCACATGCTTTTTCAAATGAAAGACCGAATTTTGCCATAGTAGCTTTGTCAATATAGATATGAGCCACACCGTTTTCTGTAATCTTAATACTGTTAAGAACATAGCCCTCAAACTTAAACTCCTCAAAGTCCTTCATATATAAATGAGCATAAAGGACATCTGTGTCAATACCTTGATCAAGAAGTAAGCCTGCAAGACGCATAGTTTCACCGGAAACCGAGCGAAAACGAAAACGTCCTGAGTCTGTTACCAGTCCTGTGTATAGATATGTAGCAGCAACGGTGTCAATTTTTAATTCGTCACTCATTACACTGTAAAATGCAGTAATAAGCTCACAGGATGAGGAGCGCTCATCCTCTACCCAGTTAATGTCGCCATATGCTTCAACATCAATGTGATGGTCAATCTTTATTATTTCCTTGCATAAAGAAAACCGTTGATTTGAAATGCGTGCGGTGGTAGCGGTGTCAATTACGATGCCCAAAGCCTCAGAATAAAATTTATCATCATATAATGGGTCCTCACCACCGAGAAACGACAGATAATCGGAGAAGTCACAGTTTTGTAAAACGACTTCCTTTTCGGGAAAGCTTAACTGCAAAATGCGTTGTAGGCCTTTAGTAGAGCCAATTGCATCGCCGTCAGGTCTGAAATGACGAAAAATTATTATTCTGTTGTATTTTTTAATAGTGTCAAGCACTTTGCGTGCCATGTTTATGTTCATATTTTTTCTCCCGAAAGCTTCTTAAGATCCTCGAGCAAAGCCATCGCTTCTTCCTTGTTTTTAAGCGTAGCACCGCTTGCTTTTTGATGTCCCCCACCGCCATATTTAGTGGCAATAGGATTAATATTATAGCAGTTGGAACGAATTTCACATAAAACTCCGTTTTCGCTTTCTGTAAAATTCACCCACGTGTGAATGCCGCGTATTTCCGACATTACATTAACCATACCACGCGATAGAGTAAATGTATCTACTCCGTATTTTTTTACCTCATCTATGGGTGTATAGATATATGCAACACCCTGTGGAGTGACTTGAATTTTTAATGTGTATTGGGCGCGAAGCTGGATCATAGATAAATCATCGGCATAGAGATTTTGATAAATGTCCGATGTGTTAAAGGAGCGCTCCATTAAGAAAGATGCTAAACGGAATGTTTGAGAGGTGGTGCAATCATAACGAAATCTACCTGAATCGGTAATCATTCCTGTATAAAGTGCTTTTGCTGCCTCATTTGATACCTGCCAGCCGCATTCCATAGCCATAGCGGTAATCATTCCACAACAGCTTTCAAAAGAAGTGTCAATCACTTCTGCGTTTGCAACGGTTTCACAGAAAATATGATGATCAATACGTACAGTTGCATCTGCGTAAGCGTATCTGTCATCGCTTATTAACGATTTAGAACCACAGTCTAAAATAATTGCAAGAGAGCCTTGATAATCAATATCGGCAAGCTCATCAATCGGTGATGTTACCATAAAAGCATAGCGAGGTGTCATATCACCAACTGCAAAAATTTCCTTGTCCGGATAGTTATCCTTTAAGATGTATTTCAACCCCTGCTGCGAACCAAGTGCATCTCCATCGGGGTTTTTATGACGGTGGATAATTATTTTTGGATACTTTTGTATAAGCTTAAGTATTGCCTCAAACATTTGTAGTGCTTGCCCCTTTCTTTTCAATGTGTGAAATGATACGTTGAGTAATCATTTCTAAAGCGACACGGTTCATTCCACCCTCAGGTACAATAACATCAGCATGACGCTTGCTTGGCTCAACAAATAATTCGTGCATCGGCTTTACAGTAGCAAAGTATTGAGAAATTACAGAGTCAAGGTCGCGTCCTCGTTCACTTACATCACGCTTTATTCGGCGAATAATGCGAACATCTGCATCTGTGTCTACAAAGATTTTTATATCTAATCTATTTAGAATTTCGGGATTTTCAAAAATTAAAATTCCTTCAAGAACAATTACCTCGGTAGCTTTAATTGTACGAAACTCCGAGCTGCGATCATGTAACGAATAATTATAAATAGGGCATAGGATGTCTTTACCTTGTCGAAGCTCGTCCAAATGCTGAATTAACAACTGAGTATCAAAAGCATCAGGATGATCGAAATTCAGTGCAGAACGCTCCTCAAGAGTCAAGGAAGCCTGTGACTTATAATAGTCATCATGACGTAAAAGAGAAAGGCGGTCGCCAAAATAGTCAGCTAATTGCTTGGCTAAGGTTGTTTTTCCGCTGCCGGAGCCTCCTGCGATGCCAATAAATAAACGGTTGTTCATAAAAATCTCCCTATATGGATAGTTATGTGTTGTATAAAATAAGCGTTAAATTATGATAAAGATGCAGCTACATTGAGAGCGATTTTCATCATATCGGTAAAGGTAGTTTGGCGTGCGTCAGCATCAAGAGATTCTCCACGTAAAATATGGTCGGAAACCGTACAAATGGCAAGGGCACGCTTTCCAGCCGCAGCAGCATTCATATAAAGAGCGGCAGCTTCCATTTCAACACCGAGAACGCCCATTCTATACCAAGCATTGTTGAAATTAGGATCAGCATGATAGAATACATCTGATGAAAGAATGTTGCCAACCTGGTAGCGAACACCCAAGGATTTAGCTTCTTCTACGGCTCGATATAGTAGCTCAAAGTCCGCAATAGGAGCAAAATTACCGTTGAAATTGTATTGATTTTGATAAGCAGAATTTGTACAAGCACCCATTCCGATGATTACATCGCGAAGCTGTACACTGTCAGCAAGACCGCCGGCAGAGCCTACACGGATGATATTTTCTACTCCAAAGAAGTTATAAAGCTCATAGGAATAAATACCGATTGAAGGCATACCCATACCGCTTGCCATAACAGTGACAGGAACTCCCTTATATGTGCCTGTATAGCCTTGAATACCACGAACATTATTAATAAGCCTTGGATTTTCCAAAAATGTTTCAGCGATAAATTTTGAACGAAGTGGATCGCCTGGCATCAACACTGTTTTTGCAAAATCAGCAGATGTAGCCTTAATGTGAGGTGTATGTTGATTTGTCATAGTATGTCTCCCTTAATAATTAGAATTACTTCCTTCATTTTTAGCTATTTTCACAATGCGACTGGTTCCTAAACGTGAAGCTCCGAGATTAATAAAATCTTCGGCATCCTCTAAAGAAGAAATGCCACCGGCAGCCTTGATTTTAACGTTCTTACCAACATGCTTTGCAAAAAGAGCCACATCTTCTTTTGTAGCACCACCTGAGGAAAATCCTGTGGATGTTTTAATAAAATCAGCACCGGAAGCTGTTACAAGCTGGCACATTTTGATTTTTTCATCTTCGGTCAAAAGACAGGTTTCGATAATAACCTTGAGAATTTTTTGTCCGCAAGCTTCCTTCAAGCTTTTAAGCTCATACAAAATTTCATCGTAACGGCCGGATTTTAAGTGACCAATGTTAATAACAGTATCAATTTCATCTGCGCCGTTAGCTAATGCGTCCTTGCATTCAAAAACTTTAACGGCTGTGGTAGAATATCCGTTTGGAAAACCGATTACAGTGCAAATTTGCAATTGATCCTTTACATATTCCTTTGCTTGCTTTACGTAAGATGCAGGAATACAAACAGAAGCTGTATTGTACTTGATACCGTCATCACAAACAGCCTTAATATCAGACCAAGTTGCTCCTTGAGCCAATAAAGTATGGTCGCATTTAGTTAAAATTTCATTAATATTCATATAGAATCTCCTTATTTATTATTTTGACGCTTAATGGCTTCCTGCCAACAACGGTGGCACATGGCAACATAAGTTTCGTTTCCGCCAATCATAACCTGATCTCCCGATGTTACAATGTGCATATTTTTGTCTAATCTTGCATTAACCGTTGCTTTAGAGCCACAGGCACATATGGTTTTGATTTCGGAAATGGAATCAGCAATTTCAAAAAGACGCTTGCTACCTGAAAACAGGTGGCACAAAAAGTCTGTACGAAGACCAAAACAGAGCACAGGGCAATCATACGCATCAACGATGTGGCGAAGCTGGTCTATTTGCTGCTCCGTAAAAAATTGACATTCATCTGCGATAATAACGTCTGCATCGCTATGCTCGGTTGAAAATGCGGTAAATAAATCGGTTGATTTTTTAATAGCATCACAAGGGGCAAAAAGTCCAATGCGTGATTTTACTATACTTTCACCGTCTCGATTATCAACCGAAGGCTTTATTAGCCAAACCTTCATCCCTCGCTCTTCATAATTGAATTTTGTCGTTAATGCCTGAGCTGTTTTAGAAGAACCCATTGCACCGTATTTAAAATATAATTTTGCCATATTAACCACTCCATTGTACATATTATTTATATTATAACATAAATAGACAAAAAAAGAAAGAACATTATTTAAAAATATTAAAGACAGTGACATATGTTCGTTGAACACAAAAAGCCTCTTATGCTGTAATTTCTACACAAGAGGCTTATATAAATGATAATTACGGATTAATTTCGAGTACAATTGCATTTATTAACTCGATAATTGTTTCTCCCGAGCTGTATTTATACTTTTTAATAACAGAGCAAACAACAACCTCATCACCCTCTATCGGTTGCTTTGACATTGCATCATATCTGTTGCCATTCATATCCTTTAATCCGTATACATAAATCTGAGTACCGAATTCATCTGTCAAATAACAATTGCCGTACGTTGTGTTACTAAAATCACTTAGCGTACCTTTGTAGTATAGATATTCAGTAGTTTCCTCTCCTGCCAAAAGCTCCTCGCCCATTTCAAGGGCAGCTTTAATGGGAGTGATCGTGTAATCGGTTTCGGGCTCGACAGTGGTGTTAGAGCCGCCTGCGTTAAGCTCTCCGTTTTTAATAGCTTGAGCGAGAAGGTCTCTGGCATAAGTGGTTTGATCGTAGTAATCAACAATGGTAAGCCCATTATATCTGTAAAGTGCTGTATATGTATCAACAACGACATAATAAATATCATTGACATTAACATCGGACACGGAAAAGCCGTCCTTCAATGCAATATGATAGCTTTTATTTGTTGAGCTTACAAACTGATTAATTAGCTTATTTCCGCTTACCTTACAAAGAACTATTCTGTTGTTAAACGGAAGCAAGGATAAAAGGTCTGCGTAGCATACATCTCCGGATGGTAAATCATAGGGGGATCTTGTTTGAAGAAATCCACCGCCAAGAACAATATCGTATTGCTCCCCCCACCTTTCTTTGCCTGCATCATAGTAAAGCTCGGCAACGTAGTCAGCAACATCGCTTGAATAATACTTTTTGGAAACGGTTCCTAAAGTAGTGTAAGCGTAATCTATGATATCTGAATATTTGTCCTCAATTATTTCTGTGGGCGTGTGGTCATTCAGCTTTGCATAGATTTCATTTGTTACAATCTCCTTGGCAGTAACAATTTTGTCACCAGTAACAGAATTAACGGAGATTTCTACATGAGATAAACCGTAATTTTCCGCGCCACCTTGAATGTGTACAATTCCGTTATTGTCATTTTTTATGTAAGCATTATGGGTATGACCTTCAAATACTATATCAACATAACCGTTAGATAGCTCGCTATCGTAATAATCAAAACCATCATAAACGCTTTCAAGTCCATCATGAATAGAATAAACAATTATATCAACACCAAGATCTCGAAGTCTTTGAGCTTCAGTCTTTACAAGATTGGTAAGCTCCCTTCCGTTCTTGAAATAAACATCAGTAACCATATCAGAGGATATAGAGCTGTAGCAATCCCCAATGGCACCAATTATAGCAATCTGTATATCGCCTCTATTTATAATAACCGACGGTGAACAGTAGTCAGCGAGCGCTTCGGTGCTTTTGTTATATACATTTATTGCAAGAAAAGGAAATTCTGCTATAAGAGCATTATCCTTTATTATTTGCTTGCCCCAGTCAAACTCATGATTGCCAAGCGTCATAGCGGCAAAGTTAAGCTCGTTCATCCAATCAACCATAATTTTACCGTAAGAAAGCACAGATTCAGCAGAGCCCTGCCACATATCTCCCGATGATAACAGTACTATATGGTCATCATCCTTCTTCTTATTTTCAAAGTACGTGCCAAGCTCATCAACACCCGGCTGAGAATCGGTGTCACAGAACTTTCCGTGTAAATCGTTAATTGCATAAAAATCTACTATGACAATAAGATATTCGTTACACTTATCGCAGTAATCGTTTTTGTCCTCATCGGAATGACCGACAGCGGTGCAAGAATCATCCAAATCGCTTTCGTTGTAAATGTCGTCATTTTTAATATTGCTGCTTTGAGCTTCGTTTTCTTCGTTAAAATCGGGAAATGCGCAGGAAGAAAAGGAAAAAAGAGTTACAAAAGCAAGAAAAACAGTTATTAAGACAAAGAATTTTCTCATAAACACACCTCTTTCCTTCGATTATATCACACGTGTACCCGTTTGTCAATAAAACGGCAATAGTGATAATTGCTTGAAAATTATTAAGCCATCATAGACTTGCAATGCTGTTTAAAGTGTGTTATAATAGCTTATAATATCTTTGCCAAATAGGAGAACAGTTTATGAATCAGTGTATTAAACGCAGTCTGGCAGGACTAATGGTATTAGTTATGTGCTTTTCCTTCTTGCCGATGATTAAGTTAAAGGTTGGCGCAGAGACTGCAACAAATAACACAGTTGCTTATAAGTATGCTGGTAACTATGTTTACAATTGGGGTGAGCGTGAAGAGTTGGCTACCTTTCTTTCGCCAATGGCGGTGTCCTTTTACGAAGAGAACGGTGTATCGTATGATGAGCTCTCTGAATACATAGGCGGGACAAGCCAAGACGATGCTTCTTCAAGTGATTTGTATGAAGCATTACAGGATTTAATGAAAAATACTCATGAGTATGAAACGAGTTATCAAGAAACGAGACCGCTTTACAAATATACAGACTGTCAGAATAGTGGAAATGTAATTTCCTCTTTTTATTCCGGAAAAGAGATCGGACCTGAATGGGACTCAGGTGCAACATGGAATCGTGAGCACACTTGGCCTAACAGCAAGGGCTTAAATGGCAACGACGAAAATGACATTATGATGCTTCGTCCTACATCTGTTTCTGAAAATTCCAGCAGAGGTAATAAAGCATACGGAAAGAGCAGCAGCTACTACAATCCCAATAAAGCATCGGGCGGCAGTCATGACGTACGCGGTGACGTAGCACGTATCTTTTTGTATATCTATGTTCGTTGGGAAAATACAAGTATGGCTTGGGGTACAGCCGGAGTAATGGAAAGCTCCGAGGTTTTACTTGAATGGATGGAAGCTGACCCTGTTGATACTTGGGAGCTTGGTCGTAATGACTCTGTTCAAGCCATTACCGGAACACGCAATGTTTTTGTTGACTACCCTGAGCTTGCATTTTTACTGTTCGGTGAAGAGATTCCTTCCGATATGGATACACCTTCGGGTATGGCAAAAGTGTCCGCCCCTTCTAACATTGAATGTAGCCACGTTTACGACTACTATTGCGACAATGTTTGTAACAAGTGTGGGGAAGTAAGAGATACTAATCATATTTTCGTAGGCTGGGAAATAATTTTGGAAGCTACTGTTGATGCTCCAGGTATTGAGAGAGGTAGCTGTATTTATTGCCACGCTGAAACAGAAAGAGAGATTCCTAAGCTTGATTCTTCTGACGAAAATGAACCGAACAATCCACCTCAAGGCGATGAACCCAATGAAGAAGGAAACGGGGAACAAAAATTCCCCACATCAAAACTTTATAATATGATTATCCAAATTTGTATGGAATTGTATGAAATGATATTATCTTATTTAGGCTTCAGCTTGTAAATTCATTACTTTTAAACCGAAATATATAAAATGACCGAGACAACCAATTGATATTGGCGCACTCGGTCATTTTTATTAATAATACAGCTTAATGTTCGTTTGAAAGGTTACTCTACTGATGATTGATGCGCTATTTGTCTGGCAACAAATACGCCGCTTGCAGATGCGTGTGAAAGAGAATGAGTGATTCCGCTTCCATCGCCGATAATATAGAGCCCTTTGTATTTGGTTTCAAGATTTTCGTCGACCTTCACTTCCATATTGTAGAATTTAACCTCTACGCCGTAGAGAAGTGTGTCGTCATTTGCTGTAAATGCCATTTTCGTTTAGAATGATTTCTTTTTTGTTCGCCATCATTCCATGTTTATAGCAAAGACGGTCTTTACGAGCATTACCATAATATACATTTGTCGGTTCACCACAAATAGGACAAACTAAATCTTTATTTTCCATACTAACCCCCAAAAAGCGTGTTTTTCTTGATTATAGCACGATAAATAAGAAAAGTCAAATAAAAAGAAAAAATGTGGCTCTATTAGTGCCACAAATACATATTAAGAGGTGATTTATATACCTAAACCCAAAAACAAAGGGCATATAATTGATAAGTCTGGAAACCAGGTAATTCCATTAGGGCGAACCTTGAAAACAAATGATAATTATCTACCCGAGAACAAAAGAAATTCTAAAAAGGAAAGACCGCTTGTTGTTATAGAAACGAATAAAAACAATGAATTAGCTGTGGTGCCTTTATCATCAAGAAAAGGTAAGCATAGAACACATTTACCTAATTATCAGCAAGGAAAATCGTATTTCAAGCATTTTGTTGAAATTGAAGATAGTGAGGGAAAGCCTATAAAGGTGGGTAAAAAATTTAGGGAGAACAATCCAAAAAGTGACGTATCTCGAAAAGATGTAAATAAGATTATTGATAAAGTGTTCAATCATTCTTCTACATCTTCTCGTAATAAGGAAAAAATAGAAATGTTTAGAAAAAGAAAAAAACCTTGAGATTAAACCACTCAAGGCAATGCCAAAACGATTTGGCGGGTGTAAGCAATTGCTTACCTGTCAATTATTATATATCAAAAATACATAAAAGTCAATAGCAAATTTTCAAAATACAGGAGTTTTTATGAAAAAGTTTATTTTAATTCAGGACCGGGATGTAATTGTTGAGGTCCAAGGAAAAATTGTATTAGTTCCACCATATAAAGAACGAGATGTTTATTTTGTTGGAATGGAATATTATGCCGGGAAAAAGATAGTTCGAGAGATTTTAGGTGAATATGATGAAAGAACAAGTAAGAATGTGTTCAGTGCAATTTATCATTTTTTGAACTCAATAAACTGTTCCGTTTTTGCAATGCCAAAAAAATTTATTGAATGATAGGAGTGTGTAACTAAGAAATGCCAAATATGTATTGTCCGATTTGTGAAAAAGTACACTTTGTAGTTCACAGAATAAAGGTACATTATTTCATTCATAAGGGAAAAATGCTTAAATGTAAAAAGCGCGTGTATATGTGCAGGAATACCCCAAGAGGCGCGGAATTTTTCGAAGATGGTGAAATGCTTAACGAAAATTTAGCAAATATGAGAGCTGCGATAAAGGAGACCGGGTTATGATAGATTTTTCAAAGAATGATGAATATAGCTATTATCGAGAAGATGATAAAGCTGAATACAAAAGAATAGTTAATTCTGATGTTCCGAGTGCAGTGCGTTCATACCATTATACTCATAATGTAAATGGTGAAAAAATTAATATTAAAGATGAAGCTGTTTCTATTGTTAGCAAAAAGCATTTACCAAAAGCATTATCTGATAAAATCAAAAGCTTTTCTGTTGACAAGTATGTAACGAAAAAAAGAACTTTCAAAAAGAAAAAGAGCCGATAAATCGGCTCCCCAAAGAATAATTCATTTGTTATGTATTATCATTATACACTATAGAAAGGGAAAAATCAATGTTTTTTAAAACATTAAATGTATTTTTTATTAAAAAAATATGAGCGAATGTACATTATCTAAAGAACAATGCTTGGAACAGCGATATTATGACGAAAAATACTTTGTTTATCAAGCTGATGAAAATGGATATTTATCTATTTATGATAGAGAAACAGGAGTAAAAATTAAAACTCTTAAATGGCGTAAGCGAGAAAAAGTAAGAGAGGAAATTTTCAATTAATAAGCACTTTTGGTCACTTTTTATCGCAAAAGTGACTGCAATTTAAGACCCCTAAATTAGTGAAGACTATTGAGTTTTCCATCAGTTGTAAATTTTAATTTTCAAGCTGTGGGAAACTCAATAGTCAAGCTACTTTAGGAATAGGGCTTAAATTTACCACGCAAGTGGCTTCTTTTGGCAAATGAAGTAAAATAACTGCACAAATTAACCCTGCTTTTCTGCTTCTAAGAAAAACACCGCTTTTTAAAAGGAGAAATTATATGTTATGTACAGTATATAACGATGGTAGCCATTACATAGCCTATCAGATAAATAATAACAAATTACACTTGAAGAAAGATTTTGTAAGAAAATCGGATTTGACCCCTATGGACAAAGCCTTTGATGAGTTATATTTTTTGGCATTAAAGGGCGGTTTGAATTTGAAGGAGCAGAAAGCTTTTGTAAGACAAGGAATAGCTGATAGCTTTGGTGATGCCGGGGAAATACTTGATAATTGGTTGGAAGAAAAATTTGAAATTAAGTTAAAGAATATTTCGTTACGTAAGAAGAGATTTAAACGTAAAGCTTTTTTGAATAATTGGAATTATTTTGTTACCTTTACATATGACGATGATAAGCAAACGGAAGATAGCTTTAAAGTTAAGCTGCGTAAGTGCTTATCTAATTTATCTTCACGTAGAGGATGGAAGATTATGGGTGTATGGGAATATGGCGCGAAGGAACAGCGTTTACATTTCCACGCACTATTATATGTCCCGGAAGGTCAATTAATTGGTACAATTGAAAAAAAGCAAGAGTATTCCAAGAAAAAGCATAAAATGATTACTCGACACGAAAACGATTTCTTTCTAAAATTCGGACGTAACGATTTTCAGCCTTTGAATAAAAATAGTCTTGCTAAAGGTCATACTCTTGATTATATACTTAAATACATCACCAAAACAAACGAGAGGATTGTATATAGTCGAGGAATACCGAGCGAGTTTATTGATGATATATTTGAAGAAGATGTTGTTACAGAAATGGAAGATTTTGTGCTAAAATATATTTTGTTTGATGATGTTTACGACGGTGAGAATAGACGAGTTTTGAAAAGTGTTAGTTTAGATAAGTTTTGCGATTTTGAGAATGATGAGGTAAGCCTGGAATAACAACAACACTAAAACTTAACATTTTTTGAAACGGGCAGAAATGGTCGTTTTTTCTGCATATTAACTTTTATTATAAATTTGCTAATTAGGGCTTGAAAACGCCAAAAATTAAGCGATTTGATATAATCCCCTTAGAGTAGACACTTGAAAAAACAAAAAGTTTTCAAGACTACTTTAAGGGGATTATTTTTATGCAAAGAAGATCACATAAGAACAAGAAGTATAGTATAGAACTAAAGACACTGGCAGTACAAGACTATCTTGCAGGGACAGGGAGTCAACGAGAAATATGCAAGAAATATGGAATTTTAAGGCACAGTCAACTTCAGCAATGGATTTTATGGTATAATGGTCATAAAGAAATAAAGAGGCACAATAGTGCCAAAGGAGAAATATATATGACCAAAGGAAGAAA
>JAFTZI010000106.1 GCA_017461055.1 Clostridia bacterium
AGGCCACTTGCAAGGGCTGAGTGTTTCTATTTCCATACACTTTTTGTATATCTTTTCAAATTCTTTGGTGTCATTATCATCTATAACACCAAGCAAAATATCCGTTGAAACATTTAATGCTCGTGAAAGTGGAACGATTTGTGAAATATCAGGCATACCTGCATCGGTTTCCCACTTGGAAATAGCTTGTGTGCTAACACCAATCATATCAGCTAAATCCTGTTGAGTCCAATTCTGATTTTTACGAAAAGCCTTAAGCCTTTGTCCGAAAGTCATAGCCATAATTAAATCTCCTTTGTACTTTGTACCTTAAGTATAGCATACTAAAAATACAAAATCCACAAAACAAACGAAGAATACAAATCCACGCTCCGTTGATTTCCGTAATTGCATTGATTTGCTAACACACGGATGTTATAATTAGTATAGATTTTAATGTAAACGAGAGGATGTATAATGAAAACCGAAGAAATAAACAGTATTTTAAATTTAAAGCATAGAATCTATGGTGAAAAACGGGTAAGATGTGCCACTACACATCGCTAGAGTCATTGCTTTGCATTTAATAGTTTAAATTACATACAAAAAAGTTAGAAAAACCAAAACAAATCGTTTTTGGTCGAGAAATATTGGAGTATTAATGATAGAATTAAGTCAGTAAAACGGAGTGCACGACTGTTTACAAAAATGAAAGGAGCTTATTATGGAAAATAATGAACTTATAACCAATGCTTTGCGTTATATCAATGGCCAATGTAAAAATAGTGAGCTTACCATTGAGGACATTGCTGTAAACGCAGGCTTCTGTACTGACTATTTCAATCGCATATTTCTAAATCACACAGGCTTTAATGTAATGGAGTATGTGCGATTCACAAGGCTTAGCTATGCAGCGACTGAATTAAGACGCACAGATAAATCTATACTTGATATAGGCTTAAAATATGGCTATGACTCACACGACGGATTTACTCGTGCTTTTAAAAAACAATATGGAAAAACACCAAGCGAATATCGAGAGGAAATGAAAAATATTCCTGTAACCTTTGCTGACTATAATATGAATGCAACATCAGGAAATAGAGTTGCTCACGCATTAAGCGAGTTTAGACAAATCCCTTCCGACATTGTGATTGATTATCTCTTAAAGCTCGATGCTAAAAAATTCGGCTATGATGCTTTATCTATCAAATGGAATGGCACATCTATTTTAACCGATTGCGATTTTGAAGAAAATGGTTGCTTTATCGGTGCAGATATGTTTTTCGAAGAAAAGCCTTATCTATATTTGCATACAAGACACAAGACAGATATTGCAAGATATGTAAAAATACTTACAAAGCTAAATCCAAGTGTTATACAATTATCAGTGGAGGAAGAAATAAGCGAGCAAGAAATAAAAGATTGTTTAAATGGTATAAAATACAGCAACCTTAATTCTTTGCCGCAGGCTATGTATTTTGGTGAGCCTTTTGAAATTCCCACAAACGAATATTCAATGCGTTTTCTTGATGAAAACGATATTAGCAAAGCTCTTGCTTGGGCTGACGGAATGAATATCGAAAAAGGTTGGACTTGGGGACTTAACCATATATTAAAACTATCTCGTGAAAGTCATCCGGACGACCAACCAATAGGTATGTTTTGTAATAACAAACTAATAGGCGTATCAAGAGTATCACTAATGGAAGCACACGGATTTAAAATCAACAATTGTATTGTTACTGCAATATTGCCTGAATACAAAACGGATAAATTACACGAACTGCTTTATAAATTTTCCCTTAACGAAATGATAAAGCAAGGTTGTATTCCATATGAGGATATGCAATTTGGAGAACAAGCAAAAAATAACGGCAATTTTACGGCAATAGATATAGGCTATGAAATTGTAAAATACACAAGACTAATTGAGTTTTAAACTCAATAATATCTGCAAGGACAAAGCATAGAAGCCTATGTTAAACTGTAGTCACAGAAAGGGGATGTTTATATGGAAAAAACATTAATTGAAAAAGCCATTAAATTCATTCAAAGTGGCTCAAAAGAAAATCTGTCATTACAGGAAATTGCAGACAAAGCAGGCTTTTCATTAACCTACTTTGACGCACTGTTCAAAAAGCATACAGGATATAGTCCTGTGGAGTATTCTCGTGTGTATAAGCTGACACGAAGTGCCTTAGAGCTTAGAATAACAGACAAGAAAATCATTGATATAGCCTTGGATTTTGGTTATGAAAGTCCAGAGGCGTACACAAGAGCCTTCAAAAAGTTTTATAGCCTTAGCCCAAGCGAATATCGTGAAAAGTATTCAAATGACGCTATCACTTGGAAGGACTTATCATCAAGAGTAGCAATCAACCGCTTCGCAAACGCAAATCCAAGCCTAAAAAGAGTAAATAAAGAGGTAGCACTTGACTTTATATTTACTAACAATCCTGTGCTATTCGCAGAGGATGCAGTAAACATAACGGTAGGCGACTGTGAAATCTTTACTCTTGGTGAAGCCGAAGCGTTAGAGCATTTTGTATGCGTATCAGACTATAACGACGAAAGAATAGTTATTGACTTGGTATGTGTCAGCGAAAAGGATGCTATTGCATATCTCAAGCTTTTTGCAAAAACCGAAAATTACAATTTCACAATGCGTAAAAATACCTATGACGAATGGGATAACTTTAATGTAGAGGTAGCAAAGCTCGGTCTTGTTTGTAGACATGGCTATGATATGGGCTATACTGATGAGCAAATTATAGTTCCAAGCTATAATGGTATAGCTGTAAGAGAATTAAGCAAAGAAGATATGCTGTGTGTTCAAAGCTTCAAATCAAAAGGTGGATGTGGTGAAAACCATTTAAGAGGCTTGCGAATTGCATTTGAAGGAAAAGGCAATATTGGTGAAAAAGCATATGGTGCGTTTGTAAATAACGAGCTTGTGTGTCTTACAACACCTGTACTTGATACAATAAGAGAATTAAACAAGTACGATATCGGTGCAGTTTTCTCTATAACCAATGATGAAAAAGCAATCGAAGCAATCTGGAAATACACAATAGAGGATTGTATTAAAAACGGAGCTATTATCGGTAATGCAAACGCGAAGGAAGATACCTCCATTCTCGGCGTAGCATATAGCGAAAAAATGGGACTAACAAAAGTCGCAGAAGTTCGCAGATATAGCAAATAATCAAAAGCGAGCTTTTTTACTTCGGCACTCCTTTCCTCTTTATGAGTTCACGCAACGCTTGAAAAAAACTCTCGTTTTGTGTTGTTGCATTGCTATAAAATCTCTGCTATAATCAAATTGTAAACAGATCTGAATACAATTATTACAAGGAGAAAAATCTATGAGATTAAGTATAGGCGAAAACATCAAGAGATTACGCAGAGAAAGAGATATTACGCAAGAGCAGCTTGCAGAAATATTCAATGTGTCCTGTCAAACTATTTCCCGCTGGGAAACGGATTCAAGCTATCCGGATATTGAAATGCTTCCTGTTATTGCTGACTTTTTCAACACTACGGTTGATAAGCTGATGGGAACAGATGAAATGTTAGTAAGAAATAAGGTTGATAAATATCTTTCTGATTACAAGCTTGCTATTAGTCGTGGCGTTGTATATGAGTGTATTCGTATAGCACGAGAGGGCGTAAAAGAATTCCCTAACAATTACGAATTCC
>JAFTZI010000107.1 GCA_017461055.1 Clostridia bacterium
AACGCATCATTGCCAATAATGCTTTATTCAGCGTATAATGCAGAAAAGGTAACAATAGACGGAACGACAATGTGTTCTGACTGTGGCAAGGCATACACATGCGAAAATCCCGAACACGATTTACAGATTACATCAATTTATTACAGTAAATATACCGAAAATGGAGTGAAGACAATAAGCTGTAATACATGTGGATTAGAGAAGGCATCGGAGATTGCTGTTTTGCCACTCTTTACCTGTAGTGGCTATTCAGCCGCTAAAAACGGAAGCAACGGAGTAGCAATCGGCTTTAAGGTAAATACCGATGCTGTTGAAGCGTACACAGACGCAACAGGAAAGACCTTGAAATACGGTGTATTTGCAGTATTAGAAACAAGTCTTAAAGACAGTGACATATTTGATAAAAACGGAACCGCAGCAAACGGAGTTATCAGCGCAGAGCTAACAAGCAATGAGTTTACGTCCTTTGCGCTAAAAATAATAGGCTTTACAACAGATGATCATAAGAAAGCATCAATTGCAATGGGCGCATATGTTGAAACTACAAAGGATGGCGTAACCGAGTATTCATATATGCAATCAGGCGAGCCTGCCAATGGCGAAAAATACTGCTTTAGCTCATATAATGACATCATTGCGGAATTAGAGGCAAAGGGTTAATAGAATTGACCAAAACCGAAAGGACACTCCACCGAGTGTCCTTTTGTCATTCTGTTGACAATTAATGGCTATACGTGTTATAATTTAAAAAACATTTTCAAAGAGGTAAGAGATATGGTAGACTTCATAGTGGAAATTCCCGGAGGAAAAAAGCCGATAATATTACAGCTTTCCGACCCGCAAATGCTTGATTCCTCACAGGCAGTAGAGGGACGCTTAAGTCCTGGAGAGGACACCTATTGGGCAAAGGACAAAAAAAGAGGAAAGATGCTTTAAATATATTCGCGAAACAGTAAATAGCACAAGACCCGATTTGATTGTGATTGCAGGCGACATAGTGTACGGAGAATTTGACCACGACGGAAGCGCACTTCTCAGCTTTATAGAGTTTATGGATAGCCTCGGTATTCCGTGGGCACCCGTCCTTGGAAATCACGAAACAGAGAGCAGAATGGGTACTTTTTGGCTAAGCAGCGCACCCTGACAGGCAACGGAAACTATACCGTAGGAATAAAGCAGGGCAAGGAATTAACTCGCGTGTTCTATATGATAGACAGTAATTCCGGTAACCCAAGTGAATTATCAATAGCCAACGGACACTCAAAGCATCAAGCAGGCTTTGGCGGCGACCAGATAGAATGGTACACAAACGGTATAAACGAGCTGCATAAATCTTCACCCAATACCAAAATTACCTTTGTGTTCCATATTGCCATTCACGCATTTGAAAAGGCATACGAAAAATATGGGTACACAAGAGATAGGTCATCAAGCGCATTTCCGATAATTATTGATAAAATGGATGAAACAAGCACCGATTTTGGTATTGTTCTTTCTCCAACGGAATCCTGGGACAGGGACGGATATGTGTGGCAAGGCTTAAAAGCGTTGGGAGTAGATTCTATATGCGTAGGCCACGACCACGAAAACTGCGCCGGTGTTGTTTATGAGGGAGTTCGCTTGCAATTCGGCTTTAAATCCTCAACCTACGACAGCAATATCTATGTGGACGTAGGCGACCGCCTTGTCAAAAGCTGGGTGCCCTCGGGTACACCCATAATCGGCGGTACAGTAATGGAGATTAATTCCCAAAACGGAGAGATAGAAAAAGCATATCACTATTACTGCAAAAATGTAGACTTTGAACAGTAAAATTACGGAGGAATAATTATGTATACAAAGCACAAATGGGAAAGCGACAGATATTTTAACTTTGGTTATGCAAAATATCTACCCAAGGATTATGATGAGAATAAAAAATACCCTCTTGTTTTCTTTTTGCACGGAGCGGGTGAATGGGGAGACGACCTTGATGTTGCGTGCCATCACGGATTTATGAAGCATGTAAGGGAAAGCGGAAAGGAATACCCGTTTATTTGCATAGCGCCTCAATGCCCAAAGGATAAGTATTGGGCATGCTATACAGAATCATTAGTAGCTTTTCTTGACTATATATGTAATACCCTGCCCATAGATAAGGACAGAGTATATCTTACAGGACTTTCAATGGGTGGCACAGGCACTTGGATGCTTGCAATGGCGGAAAGAGATAGATTTGCCGCAATTGCACCTATATGCGGAAGCGGAATCTATTGGTTTGGTGAAGCCCTTGTAAATACACCTATAATGGTATATCACGGCGATTGTGATGAGGTTGTGCCTATTGAAAACAGTATGGAAATGATAAAATCCGTCAACAAACGAGGTGGAAACGCCAAAATCAAGGTGCTTCACGGCGTTTATCATAATGCCTGGGATTTTGCATACGAGGGCGACGAGCTTTGGACTTGGCTGCTGTCCCATAAGCTAACTAAGGAATAAACCAAAATCGAAGGGTATAAATAGGAAAGGAACGAATATGATATTCTACGCAACCAAAGAAACGCTTGAACGATACAAATTAAAGACACCGGATCAAATGCCTGAGCCAATGCGTCCGTTTGTAAAAGCTATAATGGAAAAAGAACAAGGCAATTCGCTGTATGAATGGGGGTGTAAATTATTCCATTTTGACCGCAGAAAATGCCTACAGATGATTCATTTTAAAACTCGTCTTGTGATTTTTCTTGTAGATATAAAATGGCGGATGTAGAGCACACACCGGATATGGTGGCGCAGTATCTGCTAACTCTTTATGCAAACGATAAAGATATGCAGAAAGGGCTCGTGAAGTATTTTAATTCGTCTCCGATAGCATGCTTTGATAGAATAACAAACAGAAGCATAATAACCAAATTAAATTATACCCAGAGCAGCTGGGCTTGGGACGGGCTGAGATTTTATAAATACCTAAGAGACGGAATTCTGCACACTAAGGAAATCAACAAGGACGTAAACGAATGTCCGTTTTCAACAAAGGAAACAGGAAAAGAGGAATGGCATATTCCTTATCTCTACTTCGCGGAAACTATTAAAGAGCAATTTTGTTAACCTGTCCTATTGCCTTGGACTTGTACAATTTATCTCTATCACTTTAAAAAATGACAAAGCATCTCCTTGGTTTTTGATTTTTTGTGCGCAAAACTCATTTTAAACAGCCTTCCGTCTTAAAATGAACAAAAAACACCAAAACCTCGTGCTATTCTCGCCTTTCAACACTGTTTAGCCTTGTTTAGCAATACTATTACATATAGTCCGCTTTGCTACACAAAAAGCGACAAGTTTCGACTTCACCCCAACCGACCCGAATATCTTTTTCTAGCCGTTTTTGCTTTTTCTGAGGCTTTCTGCTACGCAAAAACGGCTTTTTCATACTCTCCTGACATCTTGTCTCCGTGTACTCCGGTTCTGTTTATGGTCAAAGATGTGGTCAAATCCGAGTACCGAATGATTGCTATGTGGTCTTGTTTTTGGGGTGGTAGATGCGCTCAAAAATCACTCCGCCGGCAGAGAAGAATCATGCCGATAACAAAGAAGAAATACACCAACCACCATATGTGGTCACCTCTAAACAAAGAGATGATAACTATGTGGTCAGACCGAAAGCAGCCGACCGAAATATGTGGTCATAAAGAACCTAAACCGCGTGGTCAAGCCATGTGGTCGAAAGCCTTTGAGCGCAGGGAAGTAAACTCCCGCCT
>JAFTZI010000108.1 GCA_017461055.1 Clostridia bacterium
GTTTGAGAGTAGTGTAATTTTACAGAAGTAAAACTGTGTACGTAAGCTAAATAGAGTGTGGAAGGTTTGAGATTAGTTAAAGAGAATATAAGTCAAAGGATTATAATACATTATGAACTTCACAACCGAAACAAAAAATCCTGTAAGCTTTCAGGATATCAAGCAAATTAAGAATGGCGAGGTAAGCGAATATCTTGTTAAAGTTGCTTTTGACAAGGAAATATCTCCCGATAAACATTCCATTATTTGGGAAGAGGAGCAAATAGATATTCTTGGCTTTTGGTCCTCTAAGGCTGGAATACAGCATAACATAACGCCTGATTGGTGTATGAGAAGGGAAGAGAGCAGGACAGCCTCGGGAATGCCCCTTATATCCCTTTACAGTAAATCAAACACCAATAGAATAACAATCGCTTTGTCCGACCCCTCAAATCCTACAACACTGTTAGCGGGAGTAGTAGAGGAAACAGGAAGAGTACGAATTCAAATAGATTTGTTTTCACAGCTTTGCTCCAATGTAAAGGAATATGAGGTCATTATAAGAATAGACAGACGTCAAATTCCGTTTTACCGGTGCATAAGGGATGTAAGAAAATGGTGGAGTAGCTTAGGCTACGAGTGTGCATATGCACCCGAGTATACAAAGCTGCCAATGTATTCAACATGGTACAGCTTCCACCAAAGAACAATTCCCGAGGAAATTATCAAGGAATGTGAAATTGCAAAAAAATACGGAATGGATACCGTAATTGTTGATGACGGTTGGCAAACGGATGACAATTCAAGGGGATATGCCTATTGCGGAGATTGGCAGGTATGCGAAAACAAAATACCCGATATGAAGTGCTTTGTAGATAAAATACATTCCCTTGGTATGAAATTTATGATATGGTTTTCAGTTCCCTTTGTTGGCTTTGAGAGCAAAAACTATGAGAGATTTAAGGGTATGTACTTAAATACCCGTGAAAACGTGCGTGCCTCAGTCCTTGATCCAAGATTTAAAGAGGTTCGAGAGTTCTTAACCGATATATACGCAGACAGCGTTGAAAAATACGGCTGGGACGGGCTGAAGCTTGATTTTATTGACAGCTTCTATTTAAGCGAGCAAAGCTCACAGGATTTTGAAAAGATGGATACGGTGTCCGTTGAAGAGGGCTTACAAAGGCTTTTGAGCGAAGCTACGGAAAAGCTGAGGAAAATCAACCCCGACATAATGATAGAATTCCGTCAATCCTACATCGGCCCCGCAATATCAAAATACGGAAACATATTCAGAGTTACCGACTGCCCGAATGACCCCATTTATAACAGAGTATTTTCTCTTAACCTTCGTTTAAGCTCCGGCACAACTGCAATTCACAGCGATATGATAATGTGGAATATCAATGACACAAACGAGAGCGTTTTATATCAGCTTTTATCGGTTATGTTTGCGGTTCCGCAAATTTCTGTGCGCTTTGAAAATATAACCGACGAGCACAAAAAAATCCTTGAAAATTACTTGAAATTCTGGAGAAAACACAGGGATGTTTTGTTAAACGGAGAATTGACCGTGCTTGATGCAGAAGCCAACTATTCTATGGCTCAAAGCGAAAAGGACGGGGAGAGTGTGGCTGTTTTATACCAAAGCGTAGTTAAAGCAGTAGACAAAAACCTCTGTGAATATATTTTTAACTCCACAGGCAAGGACGGAGTTTACATAGAAGCTAAAGAAAATGCAAAATATGAAATTTACGATATTTTCGGAAACAAATATTCAAGCGGTGAAATCACCGACGGAGTGAGCAAGCTGCAAGCGAAAAACTGTGAGATGGTAAAAATATTTTAAAAAATCAAGGCGGAAGCAAAAAACGGTGAAGAATATTACCTTGTTGATTATGCTCACGCAGGTAAGGACTGGGAAACGCAAATTGCCGCGTGGCTGTCAATAGAGTGAAAGCAAAAAACAATATTTGCATTGCTTTTTCCATTAATATACGATACAATATAAAAAATGAAATAGCATGGCGAAAAAGTAAATTATTTTCAAAAAAGAAGAAATTTTGAATTTGCTATTGCAATTTCGTTTTATATATAGTATTATATATATGTATAAAAATTTCGGAGGAAGACCTTATGAAAAAAACATTGTTGTTTTTCGCGACCTTAATTGTCCTCTCGGCATTATGCGTAACCTCTGTGTTTGCGAATACCGTAAGCAGCGACAGTGACATTACTGTAGAAACTAATGGAAATGAAATCAGCTACACCATTGGTATAGAAAGCCTTTACCAATATGTTGCTAAGATTGGTGACGCTAAGTATAAAAGCTTACAGGAGGCTATCGACGCAGCTGCTGCGGGTGAAACAATTGTTCTACTCGATGATATAGCAGTGACTGAGGATATTGACCTTAACGGTGTTAACCTTGACCTTGGCACAAACACACTTTTCTTGCAATCAAGAGGTAACGAAATTCTTGGTGATGTAGTAATCAAAAACGGAACAATCGACATTTCAGGTACTCCGTCCGTTCCTTCATCCGGTGCGAAGAATTCCTATTTCACAGTTGGCGGTCATTGGAACAGTGAAGCTACACTTACACTTAACGATATTAACCTTGTAGGTACAGATTACACTACAGATTGGGCTGTTATTTGTGTACATAATGGTAGAACTCTTAATATGGATAACTGTACCGTTAATCTTAACGGAGAGCAGGGAAGCAGCGGTGGATTTATTAAGGACACAAGCGGTGTTAGCAATACAGCTATTGTTAACATTAGTAAATCAACAATCACCCTTGCAAACGCTTCTCGTGGCTTTACAGGAGCTAAAGTTACACTCAACACTGTTGAATTGACAATCACAGGCGGTGAGCACGGTATAAACGGCTCTGAGTTAACAGCGGTTGATTCCACAATTTCTATTTCAGGTGGAGCTGGTCGCGGTATTACTCTTAACGGATTTGATACTGCAATTGAAAATACCACTGTAACCATTAACAGTATGGGCGAGGGTGGTATTCGCTTTAAGACACCTAATGCTCTAACTTTTGATGAGAAATCTACATTGAACTCAACTACAATGTACACTGATAAAATAGGCGCAACAATCAATGAATTGCCTGTAACAGGTACTGAAACAAATAAGGTAGCAACTTCTGTTACAAACGGAGTGGCTGATGTTGAGTACAGACTTGAAGCAGCTTTTACTTGCTCAGGTTACTCAGTAAATAAGACCACATGGGATTCTATTACCGTAGGTTATACTGTAAATTGGGAAATTATTAACCTTTATGAAGAAAAGTATGAAAAAACAGTTGAATTCGGTGGCGCTTTTGGTATTGACACTATTAAAAAAGCACAGTCTTACTCTGAATATACCGATTACACAACCTTTAATGTAAAGATAATCGGCATTGATGTAACTCAAGAAAAGCATTTGAATGCAAACCTTTTAATGGCGTTGTATATTGGTGTTAACGGAGCAGACAGACAGTATATTATCAGCAGTACCGATGGTGTTGCGTTTGTAGCGGAGAGTGGAATTACATCGGTTCAGTTTGGCACATATTACAAGCCAAGTACAAGCGATACCGAATAAAGCAGTTACTTTAAATTTAGGTTCTGCTTCAATGACTTAGGCAGAAAAAGTAAATAAAGCTGATATATCTCCCTTGCCGAAAGGCAAGGGAGATATTTTCAATTTTATGTTAAATATATTGCACTAAAAATTA
>JAFTZI010000109.1 GCA_017461055.1 Clostridia bacterium
AGAATAGGACTTGATGATTATTATGAGTATCAAACTGAAAGAGCGACAATAGAGGAATTAAAATTGCAGAATAGCTATTTCATCAACTCATTGTATTCAAGCACAGGTTCTAACAGTTAGCTGTTAAATCTAAGACTTGTGTGAAAGGAGGTTCAATGCCGTATGAGAAGGTTAAAATCTACTCAGACGGTAGCCACTATATAGGTATTCCTCATACCACTCGTCCTAAAAAAGATAGGATGCAGAGGATTGAGGAAAAGATAACAGTAATTGAAAACGATAACACAAATAGTGAGGAAGGAAAGACACAATTTGAGCTTGTAGAACCAAATGAAAAGGACCCTTTTTTACTTGAAATTGATGCTACCGTAGAGGAATCTAACGACTCTGAAAAGGAGTCAATTTCGGCTTCTAATGAGGCTGAAACACAAGAAAAAACACAGAAAAATGTTAAAAGAATAACTCGAAAAGAGATATTCGAGGAACTATATGTAAAGTACAGTAATTTAAAGAAAAAAGTAAAGAAAAAGACGATACTTGAAGAAATGAAACCACTCTTCAAATATGAGGAATTGGCGGAAAAATATGTAGAGGAACAGTTTGAACGCAAGGAACGAAATCTAATATGCAGGCGTGTTAGAATGACACGAAAAATTAACCTACAGAAATTTAATTATTTTTCTACATTTACTTACGATAGTAAAATTATTGATGAAGCATCCTTCAGGAGTAAGCTAATGCGAGATTTACGAAAATTATGCAAAGATTACGATTGGAAATACGTAGGCGTTTGGGAACGCTCACCGGGGAAAAACAGATTACATTTTCACGCACTTATGAGTGTTCCTGACTTAATGGTGGTAGGAGGACTATGTGAACAGACAGGATATAGTGTACGCTTAGGAAGGATAGAAACCATAAACCAATGCCCTTATTTTACAAAAAAATACGGAAGAAACGATTTTGAGGAAATATTTGATAGAAGAGGACTGGGAGAAGCAATAGCATACATCTGTAAGTACATAGAAAAATCGGGAGAGAGAATTGTATATTCAAGGAACTTACCTGAGTATTTTGTTTCAGATATATGGGAGGAGGATGTTGTTTGTAATATTGGACTTGAAGATAGAAAACTTCTGCTATTTGATGACTTTACTTGTTGGGACGAAGGAGTATATATTGGCGTAGTCTCGCCTGAGGTAATAGCACAAATGCCTAAAGCAAACGCTTGACTAAAAGGACAGAGGATATACTCCAAAACCCATAATAAAGCACCAGCAGGCGGTTAGGCGAGAGTTTTGGCAAGCGGTTCAGCGCCAAACCTCGCCCCGCCTTGCTTTATGGTTTAGTATAATCTGTCGAGTCAAGTTTTGTGGGGCGTGTGCTTGTCAGCCGAGCGTAGCGAGGCTCTCGTATCAAGACAAGCACACGCCCCACGACAAGTAATAATCAAAGTATATCATTTTGTGTCATTTTATATCATTTATTCAAGACAAGCTTATGTTGTGCGATACAAAAAATACATTGTTGTGCAAATTGTTTTAGCTCAATGCAAAATATTCTAAGTATTTTATAAAAGTGCGTTGAAATTTTTGAATTTTATGATATAATAGGTGTACCACATTTCTTCAATTTAATATTTTTTATTTCGTATGAATGTTCGCAAGAGGGGATACCATAGGTAAAAGGTATCGTCTCTCGTTTCATAATACTCTTGCGAGCATATTGAAGAAGTGTGGTAACTTTAGAGGGATTGTACTTTTTCGGTGCGTTCTCTTTATGGGGGCGCACTTTTTTATTTTGAGGTTTTTATGAAAGATTATATAGATTGGGAAGATGAAGAAGATAGTCTTAATCCAGAAGATTGGACTGATGAAGATATAACTTGGTGGAATAAATTTTTACCTTTTCTGAAAACAGCTCTTTATGAGAGCACGATGGACGAAATAAGAGAAATGGAAGCATTACCAGATGTTGAAATAGAGTTTAGTGATGATTTTAAAAGATCTATGAATAAGATTTTTAGAGAAGCCTTTGGCGAGAATTGTAAAGTTCCGCATCCAGAGGTTGATAATACAAGTGAAACGACAGTTTTTTAATGAAAGGTGTTTGAAATGGATAACAAAAAGATTGTAGATGTAACAGGAGTGGAATTAACTCCCGGTAATATGGAAGAATGCTTGGGAAATGGAGAGTATGTTGACAAAGAGGGCAATCCTATTGAATGTTGCTGTGACGAATGTGATTATTTAATATTGTGTTTAGAAAATCGAGAGAAAAATCATTAGAAATAAATAATATTTATGTCGATAAAGCCCTGCTTGTATACTATCGCATTTTCGGAATATCATGAACTTTGCAAATAATTTAAGATGTAAAATAATAGAAAAAGAGATATCAAAAAATATAACAAGGATATGCTTTTTTGATTATTCACAAATTCAAAAGAGTATGTTAGTATAATAATATCAACCATACAGGTATCTTCGTCCATAACGATAAAGTTCATTTCTCTCCCAATAAAATTAACTTGTTCTTGATAAAAATATGGTCGAATATATCTGAAAAAAGGAAGGCAATTGGAACTCCGCCTTCCTTTTTTGTATTTTTGCTTATCTTTTTTGATGTAAGCATTTACCTGTGAAATAGAATACTATGGATAGTATCGTTGCAATGCTCCAACCTATCGGCCACGCAAGCCATATTCCTGTCGATGCAAACGGTATAGACAAAACCTTGGCAAGAACCACACGCAGAATTAGGTCGGTGAAGGTGGCTATCATAAACTTTTTCATCATACCTGCCCCGCGGAGCACACCGTCCGATACGAGCTTGAGTGACACAACAAAATAGAACGGTGAGAGAATACGCAAAAACGTAATTCCCGTTGAGAGGGCCGCTTCGCTTGGCGTGTCAAGAAAGAGATACAACAGATACTTGCCTGCAAATAGATACAACAGTACAAGCGGAATACAAATAATCCATACTAATCCAATACCTGCACGGAAGCCTGCTCTCACTTTTTCGGGCTTTTCTGCACCGAGATTTTGAGCCGTGAAATTAGATATACCGTTGCCGAGTGATGTTAGCGAGGTAATCACAAGGTTATTTAGTTTTACAGAGGCGGCATAGCCAGCTATAACACCGGGACCAAAGGGATTTATGGTACTTTGAATAATTATATTTCCTACAGATATAAAGCTCTGTTGTAAAATACTTGGTATGGCAATGACGGAAATATCTTTGAAAAGCGACCACGAAAAAATCTCGACTCGCCCCTCAGTTTTAATCGTTGTTAAGCGTTTTAGTACGAATAATAATGCAAGAATACAGCTTATACCTTGACAAATAAAAGTTGACCACGCTACTCCAGCTACGCCCATATTAAAGGCGGTTACAAACAGAATATTCATAAGAATATCTGCGACTGATGAGCAGGCGAGAAATATAAACGGGGTTTTTGAATCTCCGAGTGCTGAAAATATTCCCGTTGCTACATTATAGAATAGAACAAATGGTAAGCTCCATATGTAAACCTCAAGATATAGCCAAGAATCATTAAATATATCTTTTGGTGTTTGGATTAAATACAGAAGTGATTGTCCTAACAAAAGTCCTAATAACATCAATACGACGCAAATAACACCGCAAGAGATTAAGGTTGTATAAACTGCAGTTTTTAACTTGTTGTATTGTTTTGCTCCAAATAGTCTTGAAACAATAACTGAGCAACCAATATTACAACCAAATCCAACAGCAATGAAAATTAGCGTGATTTCATAACTGTTACCTACTGCGGCAAGTGCATTTTCACCAACAAACTTTCCAACAATTATACTGTCCCCTAAATTATAAAGCTGTTGAAAGATAACGCTACAAAACAGAGGCAAACAAAATTTACACAATACAGTTGATGGTTTTCCAATAGTTAAATCCTTATTCATTTTCACATACCTCGTTTTTCTCATCGATTTTTGAAAACGAAAATACTGTCGCTGTGTAGGAAAGATATGCTCCTAATACATACAAAGCAAAAGTCCACTCCACGGGAGCTATAACCGCCTTTCCGATTGCACCTAATACAAAACCTATGCCGAATGTAATTAATATTGCTCGTTCAAGCTTCAAGTGAACCGATTTGTGTTTAATAAATCTAACGAGCATTACAATTATTGAAATGCAAAGACAAATCAACATTATAGCTTCAAATAAATTTTCCATATCGCCCTCCAATAATTTTCAAATAGTTGCTTGACAAACCCTTTATAAGCAATTATAATACAAATATACATATATGTAAAATGTATATTTGAAATATTGTTTATATCAATATGATATGGAGAAGGTATGAATATTAGTTATGATTACTATAAAATATTTTATTATGTAGCAAAATATGGTAGCTTTACCTTGGCTGCCAATATGCTTTTGAATAATCAACCAAACATTACTCGTGCAATAAAAAATTTAGAAGCCGAGCTTGGGTGTACTTTATTTATAAGAACAAATAAAGGCGTAATACTAACACCTGAGGGAGAAACGTTGTATTCTCATATTGCCTTAGCCTTTGAGCATATTCAATCAGGGGAAGCGGAAATTTCTATGAATAAAAGCTTGCAAAAGGGTATTGTGTCTATTGGTGCGACTGAGATTGCATTAAGATGCTTTCTTTTACCTGTTTTAAGCTCATTCCATAAAAAATATCCGCAAATACGGATAAAAATATCGAATCTTTCAACACCGCAAGCACTAACATCATTAAGAAATGGTGTGATAGATTTTGCAATTGTAACAACTCCGTTTGATAAATATAGCGAGCTTACACAAAAGACACTTAAATCCTTTGAGGAGATTGCAGTGTGTGGCAACGAGCTTCATAAAGAAATAAATACAAATGTTAATATTTCTAATTTAATTAAATATCCAATAATTTCGTTGGAAAAGAAAAGCTCTACATATGATTTTTATTCAAAACTGTTTATAGCAAATGGGTGTGAGTTTTCACCCGAAATAGAGGTAGCAACAGCAGACCAAATCATACCTTTAGTTCAGCACAATCTTGGAATTGGCTTTGTACCAAAAGAATTTGTATCTTACAAAACCGAAAACGGTATTTATACGCTTGATTTAGATTTTAAAATACCAAGTAGGGATATTTGTCTTGTTAAAAAAAGACAAAAGTTTTTAAGCCTTCCTGCCAAGGAATTAGAACAAATGCTTTATGAGAAAAACGTGGCAAATTAACATATAAGTAATAAATCTTGACTTTATTTACGCTTTATGATAAAATATTCATATACCATAATGCTTTGAGCGTTATTTATAGGAGGGTGTGAGGGTATGAACGTTTTACATATGAAATATGCTGTCGAGGTTGCTAGACTTGGTTCGCTTAACAAAGCAGCCGAAACGCTTCTTATAGCTCAACCTAATCTTAGTCGTTCTGTAAAGGAGCTTGAAGCAGAATTAGGTATTACTATTTTTACCCGTTCCGCTAAGGGAATGGTTTTAACTCCTGATGGAGAAGAATTTATAGGCTATGCAAACGAGATATTGAAGCAAATAGATCAGGTTGACAAGATATATAAAGAAGGAGCACCAAAAAAACAACGCTTTTCCATATCAGTCCCCAGAGCCAGCTATATATCCGAAGCCTTTACGCAGTTTTCAAAAACATTATCAACTGATTCTGCTGAGATATTTTATAAGGAAACAAATTCACAAAGAACAATTCATAATATTTTAAATCACGATTATAAATTGGGCATTGTTCGTTACGCAGAGAATTATGATAAGTATTTTAAACTTATGCTTGAGGAAAAAGGGCTTGCTTATGAAATGGTAACGGAATTTTCGTACTGCTTGGTTATGAGCAAGGAATCACCTCTTGCCCAAAAGGATGATATTAAGTTTGACGATTTAAAGGATTATATAGAAATTGCCCATGCCGATCCTTACGTGCCGTCTCTTTCTCTTTCAAAGGTGGTAAAAGAGGAATTACCTGATAATATTTCACGCAGGATATTTATTTTTGAAAGAGCGAGCCAATTTGATTTGCTTTCAGATAATTCTCAAACGTTCATGTGGGTCTCTCCTTTACCAAAGAAAATATTGGAGCGATATAATCTTGTACAAAAGAAATGTCAGGAAAATAAAAAATTATATAAGGATGTACTTATATACAGAGAGGGATATAAATTATCTAAAATAGATAAACAGTTTATAACTGCACTTTGTGAGGCAAAAAGAAAATACATAATATGAAATGATAATTCCGACTTTTAAAGAGGTCGGAATTATTGTTTGTAAAGCTTTTGATATGGGTTATATCGATAAATATAATACTGATATAACATTTTAATTATTCCCAAGATTTTTTGCTTGTGATACAATATAGACGTAAAGAAAAAATATACTCACAAGGAGAAAAAATTATGGCACGTTTTACATTACCACGTGATCTCTATCACGGCAAGGGCGCTCTTGAGGCGCTGAAAACTCTTAAGGGAACTCGCGCAATGGTTTGCGTAGGTGGCGGTTCAATGAAGCGCTTCGGTTTTCTTGACAAGGTTGTTTCCTACCTTAAGGAAGCGGGTATGGAGGTTGAACTCTTTGAAGGCATTGAGCCTGATCCTTCCGTAGATACCGTTATGCGCGGTGCAGAGGCTATGACAAAGTTCCAGCCTGACTGGATCGTTGCAATCGGAGGCGGCTCACCGATTGACGCTGCAAAGGCAATGTGGATCAAGTATGAGTATCCTGAAATCACCTTTGAGGAAATGTGCGTAGTATTCGGTATTCCAGAGCTCCGTAAGAAGGCTCGCTTCTGCGCTATTCCTTCTACTTCAGGTACTGCTACAGAGGTTACTGCTTTCTCTGTTATTACTGATTATAAGAAGGGCATTAAATATCCTCTCGCTGACTTCGAGATTACTCCAGATGTTGCAATAGTTGACCCTGAGCTTGCAGAGACTATGCCTAAGAAGCTCACCGCTCACACAGGTATGGATGCTATGACTCACGCAATCGAGGCATACGTTTCCACCGCTAACTGCGAATTTACCGATCCTCTTGCGATCTTCGCAATCAAGATGATTCAGGATGATCTTGTTGCTTCCTACAACGGCGATATGACCAAGCGTGCTTCTATGCACAACGCACAGTGCCTTGCAGGTATGGCATTTTCCAATGCGCTCCTCGGTATTGTTCACTCTATGGCGCACAAAACCGGTGCTGTATTTAAGGATCTCGGTGCACACATTATCCACGGTGCAGCTAACGCTATGTATCTTCCTAAGGTTATTGCTTTCAATGCTAAGGACGAAACCGCAAAGAAGCGTTACGGCGTAATTGCTGACTATATGGGTCTTGGCGGTGCTAACGATGACGAGAAGGTTGCAAACCTCATCGCTTACCTCCGCGGTATGAACGATGCACTCAACATTCCTCAGTGCATCAAGAACTACGGTCTTGACAGTCTCCCATGCGAGAATGGCTTCGTTCCCGAAAACATCTTCCTCGAGAGACTTCCAGAAATTGCAAAGAACGCAGTTGCAGACGCTTGCACAGGCTCCAACCCAAGAGCAATCTCCGTAGAGGAAATGGAAAAGCTTCTTAAGTGCTGCTATTACGACACCGAAGTTGATTTCTAATAACGGTTAACTCGTAAATATAAAAAAATGACGGTTGCCGATCTGTTCGGTAACCGTCATTTTGCGAATGGAGAATAAAAATGTATAGAATAGTTGATAAAAAGGTACTGAACCCCACGGTAGTTCAGCTTCAAATAGAAGCACCTCTCGTGGCGAATAAGGCAAAGCCGGGACAATTCATCATTCTTCGTGTTGACGAAAATGGCGAGAGAATTCCCCTGACTGTTGCGGGTGTGAACAAGGAAAACGGAACTGTAAAAATTATATATCAGATCGTCGGTGCTACCACCGAAAAACTTTCACACAAGGAAGCAGGCGACTATTTGCAGGACTTTGTAGGTCCTCTTGGTGTCGCAACTCACCTCGACGGACTCAAAAAGGTGTGCATTGTTGGTGGCGGTGTAGGCTGTGCTATTGCTATGCCTATTGCGGAGGCACTTCACAAAATGGGCGCAGATGTTACAAGCATTATCGGCTTTAGGAATAAGGATCTCCTTATTCTCGAGGATGAGTTTAGAGCTTGCTCGAACACTCTAAGAATTATGACGGATGACGGCTCTTATGGTGAAAAAGGTAACGTAACTGTTCCGCTGAAAGAGATGCTCGAGTCGGGAGAAAAATTCGATATGATCATCACAATCGGACCTCTTGTTATGATGAAGTTCGTAGTAGCAACGGCGAAGCCTTTTGGAACACCGGTGACTGCTTCTATGAATCCTATTATGATAGACGGTACGGGAATGTGCGGCGGTTGCCGACTCACTCTCAATGTTGACGGCAAGAAGGTAACCAAATTTGCTTGTGTTGACGGTCCCGACTTTAACGGTTATGAAATCGATTTCGACGAGGCTATGTCGAGAGGAAGAATGTACGGTGCATTCGAGCGTCACGCTTATGAGTCCACTTGTAATCTTTTTGGAAAGAAGGTGCAGTAAAATGGCAAATATGAGTCTTAAAAGAAACGAGATGCCCACGCAGGATGCTCTTGTGCGTGCTCACAATTTTGACGAGGTTGCACTCGGTTACACCGAGGAGCAAGCAATAGATGAGGCAAACAGATGCCTTAACTGCAAGAATATGCCTTGTGTTGACGGATGTCCTGTAAAAATTCACATTCCCGAATTTATAACCAAAATTAAGGAAGGTGACTTTGAGGGTGCATATCAGATAATAACAAAATCATCATCTCTTCCTGCTGTTTGCGGCAGAGTATGCCCACAGGAAACGCAGTGCGAATCCAAGTGCGTTCGTGGAATTAAGGGAGAAAGCGTTGGTATTGGACGCCTTGAGCGTTTTGTAGCGGATTGGCATAACACCTTCTGTACCGAAGAACCCGTAAAGCCCGAATGCAATGGGCATAGAGTAGCAATTGTTGGCTCTGGTCCTTCGGGACTTACCTGCGCGGGCGACCTTGCAAAGAAAGGATATGATGTAACTGTTTTTGAAGCACTCCATACAGCAGGCGGCGTGCTTGTTTACGGTATCCCCGAATTCCGTCTTCCAAAAAAGATAGTGGCAAAAGAGGTTGAAACTCTCAAGCAGCTTGGTGTAAAAATCGAAACTAATGTTGTTATCGGTAAGACCTTGACAATAGACGAACTTTTTGAAGAGGGTTATGAGGCTGTGTTTGTAGGATCAGGCGCGGGGCTTCCTAACTTTATGGGTATTCCGGGTGAGGCACTCAACGGTGTTTATTCTGCTAACGAGTTCCTTACAAGAAGCAACCTGATGAAATCCTATCTTGACAATCCCGAAACACCTATTATGAAGGGTGGCAGGGTAGCGGTTGTAGGCGGCGGAAACGTTGCTATGGATGCTGCGAGAACTGCACTCCGACTTGGTGCGGATAAGGTATATATCGTTTATCGCCGTTCGATGGATGAACTTCCTGCTAGACGCGAAGAAGTCGAGCACGCAGAGGAAGAAGGAATCGAATTCCGTTTGCTTTGCAATCCTACCGAAATTCTTGGATATAGTAATCCCAATGATGCAAGAAATCCTAAAAACGGTTTTGTTACGGGAATGACTTGTGTCAGAATGGAGCTTGGCGAGCCTGACGAGCGCGGAAGAAGGCGTCCCGTAGTAGTTGAAGGGAGCGAATTCACTATTGATGTGGATACCGTTATTATGTCTATCGGAACCTCGCCTAATCCGCTAATCAAGTCTACTACCGAAGGACTTGAGGTAAACCGTTGGGGTGGTATCGTCGTTAACGAGGACGGTCTGACCTCGAGAAATGCAGTATATGCAGGCGGTGATGCTGTTACCGGCGCGGCCACGGTTATCTCGGCTATGGGTGCAGGTAAGACAGCGGCAAAGGCTATTGATGAAGCTCTCTCAAAATAAGATATATCAGTGTGAACAATACTGATTTGCATACCGAACAATATAAATACATAAAATCAAGCAGCTTCAAAGTTATTATGATGCTGCTTGTTTTTTATTGATAAAATGTTTATCGATTATAGTTATATCGATACTTATATTACCGATATAATATTTTAATAATTCCCAAGAAGTCGGTCTTGTGTTAAAATATTAACAGTTTAACAAGGAGGTGGCAAATGAACGGATATTCTATTCCCAAAGCAACGCTCGGAAGGCTTCCGCTGTATCTTGAATATTTGAGAAATTTATCTGAATCACATCGTACTATTTCGGCAACAGCGATTGCCAATGGATTATCGCTTGGCGAGGTTCAGGTGAGAAAAGACCTTGCGGCAGTTAGCGGTGCAGGAAAGCCTAAGGTCGGATATGAGTGCGATAAGCTTATAAGCGATCTTGAACGCCATCTCGGATATGAGAAACTGACAAATGCCGTTCTCGTTGGTGCAGGAAAGCTTGGGCGAGCGCTTCTTGATTATGACGGATTTGAGAAATTTGGTGTCAAGATTGTTGCAGGCTTTGATTGTAAAGAGCGGGTTATTCAAATGGGTGACACATCAAAATCTATTCTGCCAATCAAAAATCTCAAATCGTATTGCAAAGAAAACGAAGTCAAGCTGGGAATTATTACGGTGGGTCAAGCCTCGGCACAGGATGTTTGCGACAAATTGGTAGAGTGTGGAATTACGGCAATATGGAATTTTGCACCATGTATCTTAAAAGTTCCCTCGGGAGTTCTTTTGAAGCAAGAAAACTTAGCATTATCACTTGCACATTTAAAAAGTCAATTAAGTTAATAATTTTTTGGAGGATAAAAATGAAACAAAATTACGAAATCGTGGACAGCGTGGAAAAACTTGAGGAAGCAATTCTTCGAGTTAGAGAAGCACAAAGGATTTTTGCAACCTACACACAGGAGCAGGTTGATAAAATCTTTTTCGCAGCTGCATCAGCGGCAAACAAAGCAAGAATTCCTCTTGCTAAAATGGCGGTAGAGGAAACAGGAATGGGCATTGTTGAAGATAAGGTAATCAAAAACAATTATGCTTCCGAGTACATCTACAATGCTTACAAGGACACAAAGACCTGTGGAGTTATTGAAGAGGATAAGGCATTCGGCATGAGAAAGATTGCAGATCCTATTGGTGTAATTGCAGCAGTAATTCCTACAACAAACCCAACTTCAACAGCAATATTTAAATGCTTGATTGCACTTAAAACCCGTAACGCAATAATCATTTCTCCTCACCCAAGAGCAAAGAACTGTACAATTGCAGCGGCTAAACTCGTTTTAGAGGCGGCAGTAGAAGCAGGAGCACCTGAGGGAATTATCGACTGGATAGATGTTCCAAGCCTTGACATGACAAATACAGTAATGAAGGAAGCAGATATTATTCTTGCAACAGGCGGTCCCGGAATGGTTAAAGCTGCATATTCAAGCGGTAAGCCGGCTCTCGGTGTTGGTGCAGGTAATACTCCTGCAATTATAGATGACAGTGCCGACATTCTTTTGGCGGTAAGCTCAATTATTCACTCAAAGACATTTGATAACGGTATGATTTGTGCTTCAGAGCAATCCGTTATTGTTCTTGAAAGCATATACGATAAGGTTAAGGAAGAGTTTGCAAGCAGAGGTTGTTATTTCTTAAACGGTCTTGAAACTGAAAAGGTAAGAAAAACAATCATTATAAACGGTGCATTAAATGCAAAAATCGTTGGTCAGCCTGCGGCTAAGATAGCTGCACTTGCAGGTGTTGATGTACCTTGCGGAACAAAGATTCTTATTGGTGAGGTTGAAAGTGTAGATATTTCCGAGGAATTTGCACATGAAAAGCTTTCTCCCGTGCTTGCTATGTATAAGGCAAAGACCTTTGATGATGCACTTTCAAAGGCGGAGCACCTTGTTGCAGACGGAGGATACGGACATACCGCATCGATCTACATAAATCCTGTTACACAAAAGGAAAAAATGTCCGAATTTGAAGCAAGAATGAAAACCTGTCGTATCCTTGTTAATACTCCTTCTTCACACGGCGGTATCGGTGATCTTTATAACTTTAAGCTTGCTCCATCACTTACACTCGGTTGCGGTTCATGGGGCGGTAACTCGGTTTCCGAGAACGTAGGTGTTAAGCATCTTATCAACATTAAAACAGTAGCAGAAAGAAGGGAAAATATGCTTTGGTTCAGAGCACCTGAAAAGGTATATATAAAGAAGGGATGTCTCCCTGTTGCTCTTGATGAATTGAAAACAGTAATGGGTAAAAAGAGAGCATTTATCGTAACAGATACATTCTTATATGAAAACGGATATACAAAGCCAATAACGGATAAGCTTGATGAAATGGGTATCGTTCACACAACCTTCTTTAATGTTGCTCCAGATCCAACACTTGCATCTGCAAAAGAGGGTGCAGCACAAATGTGTGCATTCAAGCCCGATACTATTATTGCTCTCGGCGGTGGCTCTGCTATGGATGCGGCTAAGATTATGTGGGTACTTTATGAGCATCCCGAAGCTGATTTTATGGATATGGCTATGCGTTTTATAGATATCCGTAAGAGAGTATATACATTCCCCAAAATGGGCGAAAAAGCATATTTTATCGCAGTTCCGACTTCAGCAGGTACAGGCTCAGAGGTTACACCATTTGCAGTTATTACAGATGAAAAGAGCGGTGTAAAATATCCGCTTGCAGACTATGAGCTCCTTCCAAATATGGCTATTATTGATGCAGATTTCCATATGAGCGCTCCAAAAGGACTTACAGCCGCTTCCGGTATTGACGCTGTAACTCACGCAGTTGAGGCTTATGCGGCAATGCTTGCAACAGACTATACAGACGGTCTTGCATTAAAGGCTCTTAAAACAATATTTGAGTATCTCCCAAGAGCATATGAAAACGGTCAGACAGATGTAGAAGCAAGAGAAAAAATGGCTAATGCTGCAACAATGGCAGGTATGGCATTTGCTAACGCATTCCTTGGTGTATGTCACTCAATGGCTCACAAGCTTGGTGCATTCCATCATCTTCCACACGGTGTTGCTAACGCACTTATGATTGAAGAGGTTCTTCGCTTTAATGCATCAGAATCTCCTAAGAAAATGGGAACATTCTCACAGTATGACCATCCACATACTCTTGCCCGTTATGCAGAAATTGCTGATTATCTCGGAATTAAGGGTAAGAATGATACAGAAAAGCTTGAGGGACTCATTAACGCAATCAATGACCTTAAGAAAAAGGTTGGAATTAAAGAAACAATTAAGGATTACGGTGTTGATGAAAAATACTTCCTTGATAATCTTGATGACATGGTTGAGCAGGCATTTGATGACCAGTGCACAGGTGCTAACCCAAGATATCCTCTGATGAGTGAAATTAAGCAAATGTACTTGAACGCATACTACGGCAAGCATTTTGTAGAAGAGGAAATGCCCGTGCTTACAAACGTAACCAAGTCAAAAACTAAAAAAGCATAATTTAAGGAGGATGAACATATGAAACTTGACAGAGTAATTGCAGTAAGAAACAATAAGACAATTTACCGTGACGGCGACAAATGCGTTAAGGTATTCAATGAGGGCTTCTCTAAAGCCGATATTCTTAACGAGGCTTTAAATCAGGCGAGAATAGAGGAAACAGGACTTAACATTCCAAAGGTTCTTGAGGTAACAATGATTGACGGTAAATGGGCAATTGTTACGGAATACATTAAGGGAAAGACGTTGGCTCAGTTAATGAACGAAAACCCCGAAAAAAAGGATGAATATCTTGAGCTTATGGTTAATTTACAATTAGAGGTACACTCAAAGACATCTCCGCTTCTTAATAAACTCAAGGACAAGATGAACAGAAAAATCAGCCAAACCGACCTTGATGCAACAACACGCTACGACCTTCATACTCGCCTTGAAAGTATGCCAAAGCATACAAAGGTATGTCACGGAGATTTCAATCCTTCCAACATAATTATTGCAGAGGACGGTACACCGTATATTCTTGACTGGGCACATGCAACTCAAGGAAACGCATCAGCCGATGCGGCAAGAACATATCTATTGTTCTGGTTAAACGGAGATATAGACGGTGCGAAAAAGTACCTTGATTTGTTCTGTGAAAAGAGCAATACAGCAAAGCAATATGTACAAAAGTGGATGCCTATTGTAGCAGCCTCTCAGTCTGTTAAGGGCAACGAAAAGGAACGTGAATTCTTACTCTCTTGGGTAAGCGTTGTAGATTACGAATAAGGAGATTTTTAAAATGAAAATTACAGTATGTATCGGTAGCTCGTGCCATATTAAGGGATCCCGTCAGGTTGTAGAGCAACTTCAATATCTTATTTCAGAAAACAAACTTGGAGATAAGGTAGAGCTTGGCGGCACCTTCTGTATGGGAAAATGTCAAAAGGGAGTTTGCGTAACAGTAGATGAATGCTTCCATTCAGTTACTCCGGAAACAGTAGAGGAATTTTTTAATAAGGAAGTATTAGGAAAGGTAAAATAATGCTTATTGTTCAAGTTTGCGTAGGAAGCTCTTGCCATTTAAAGGGCTCAGCTGAAATCGTAGAACTTTTCGAGCAAGCAATTAAGGATAACAATTTAGAGGATGAGGTTGTGCTTGTCGGTAGCTTTTGTATCGGCAAGTGCAATCGCATTGGCGTTACTATTCAAGTGGATGATGATATTCATGTTGGTATAACGCGAGAAAACTTCAAGGAATTTTTTAATGAGAAAATTCTGAAAGCCATAAAATAGGGGGTTAAAGCCTTATGTCAAGATGCTTGACTTTGAAAAAGTCTAATTGTAAAAATTGCTATAAATGTATTCGTCATTGTCCTGTAAAGGCAATTCGCTTTTCAGGAAATCAGGCACATATTATAGATAATGAATGTATTTTATGTGGACAGTGTTTTGTTGTATGTCCTCAAAATGCAAAAGAAATTGTTAATGAAACAGAAAAAGCGAAGGTGCTAATTCAAAGCGGAGATCCCGTTTTTGTAAGCTTGGCTCCTTCTTTTGTCGCTAATTATGATGGCATAGGAATAAATTCTATGCGTGAGGCACTTAAAAAGCTGGGATTTTATGATGTTGAAGAAACAGCTATAGGTGCTACAATGGTAAAAAAAGAATATGAGAGAATGATAAAGGAGGATAATAAGGACATTATTATCTCTTCCTGCTGTCATTCCGTTAACTTGTTAATACAAAAATATTTTCCGAATCAACTTGAATATCTTGCTGATGTTATGTCTCCTATGCAAGCACATTGCAAGGATATAAAGGAAAGATATCCAAATGCGAAAACCGTTTTTGTTGGTCCCTGTGTTGCTAAAAAGGATGAGGCAGATTACTATAAGGATATAGTAGATGCTGTTTTAACCTTTGAGGAACTTACAGAATGGCTTAATTCCGAAGGAATAAAAATAAATAAAGAGGCAGATTTCAACAACGAATCCCGTGCCCGTTTCTTCCCCACGACAGGCGGAGTACTTAAAACTATGACACAGGAAAATACAGGATATACATATATAGCCATAGATGGCGTTGAAAACTGTATTGCAGCTCTTAAGGATATTGAAAACGGAAAAATTCACAAGTGCTTTATAGAAATGTCTGCATGCGTTGGCAGTTGTATCAGCGGACCTGTAATGGAAAAATATCACCGTTCGCCAATCAAAGACTATATTGCCGTTGCAAATTATGCGGGAGAAAAGGACTTTTATGTGGATCAGCCAAGCTCCTTGTCCCTGAAAAAGCAATTTACTTTTATCGAGCATCAGTTGAAGGAGCCGTTTGAAAGCGAAATTCAAGAGGTGCTTAAGCAAATGGGAAAAACTGAGCCTTCAAAGGAGCTTAATTGCGGCTCCTGCGGTTATAATACCTGTCGTGAGAAAGCAATTGCTATATGTCAGGGAAAGGCAGAGTTTTCTATGTGCCTGCCATTCTTAAAGGATAAAGCGGAAAGCTTCTCTGATACTATTGTTAAAAACACACCTAACGGTCTTATTGTACTTAATGAGAATTTTGAGGTTCAACAAATAAATGCCGCTGCAAGAAAAATAATGAATATCAGATATGCTTCTGATGTTTTAGGTGAGCAGGTGGTAAGAATACTTGACCCGTCTGTGTTTATCAAGGTTTTGAACACCAAGAGAGATGTTCGTAACCAAAGAATATATCTTGCTGAATATAAGCGCTATGTTGAGCAAACGGTTGTTTATGACAAGGAATCTCATCTTCTTGTCGGTATTATGCGTGATGTAACAGATGAAGAAGCCGAGAGGGAAAAGAAGGAAAGCATCAGCCGTCAAACTATAGAGGTTGCTGACAAGGTTGTTGACAAGCAAATGAGAATAGTACAGGAAATTGCTTCCTTGCTTGGAGAAACAGCGGCAGAAACTAAGATAGCCCTTGCAAAGCTAAAGGAGTCCATAGCAGATGAATGATTTATGTGCAGATATCGGATATAAAAGTATAAATCATTATGGAGAACAGCTTTGCGGAGACCACGTTGATATTGTTGAGCAAAGCGACGGTTCATCAGTGATTGTTTTGGCTGACGGACTCGGAAGTGGAGTTAAGGCAAGTATTTTGTCAACTCTTACCTCTAAAATTATTTCAACAATGATGGCAGAGGGGCTTTCTATTGAAGAGTGTGTTTCCACCATAGCCGCAACGCTTCCCGTATGCTCTCAAAGAGGAGTTGCCTATTCTACATTTACGATTATTAATATACAGAATAATGAGGTTGCCGAGATTATACAATACGATAATCCGCAGGTAATTGTTATTCGTGACGGCTCAAACTATGAATATCCGAAAACCGAAATGAATATTGGTGGCAAGAAAATCTTCAAATCAACAATAAAGCTTTGTGAGGAGGATGTGTTTATTGCAATGAGTGACGGTTGTCCTCATGCCGGAATAGGTACAGCCTTTAATTTCGGTTGGAAAAGATCCGATATAATTAGCTTTATGGAAGCCATAATTGCAGGCGGATATACTGCAAAAAATCTCTCAACAATGCTTGTTGATGAATGTAATAAGCTTTATTGCAACAAGCCGGGAGATGACACAACTGCCTGTGTTGTCAAGGTTCGTAAAAGAGAGCCTATGAACATTTTGTTTGGTCCGCCTTCTAACAGAGATGATTGTGATAGAATGATGTCCCTTTTCTTTTCAAAGGAGGGAAAGCATATTATTTGCGGCGGTACTACATCATCAATAGCAGCAAAATATTTGGGCAAGACAGTAAAAACATCATTGAAATTTGAACGAAGTGATGTTCCTCCCATAGCAGAAATTGATGGAGTTGATTTAGTAACTGAGGGCGTAATTACCGTAAATAAGGTGCTTGAATATGCTAAGGATTATCTTGGCAAAAATGAGCAATATGAGCACTGGAACTTTAAAAAGGATGGAGCATCCAGAATTTGCCGCTTACTTTTTGAGGAAGCAACGGATATTAATTTTTATGTGGGAAGAGCTATAAATCCTGCGCATCAAAATCCCGACTTGCCTATCAATTTCAGTATAAAAATGAATTTGGTAGAGGAGCTTTCCAAATGCCTTAAAAAGATGGGTAAGCGGATAAAGGTAAGTTATTTTTAATAATTTTAGGAGGTATTAATGAGAAAATTTGATACAAAGGTTCAGCACCTTAAATACAAAGTATTAAGAGAAGTTGCAAGACAGGCTTGGAATGATACGCTTCTTGAGAATATTCTTGAAATTCCTAAAATTATAGTACCCGGCAAGCAATCAACAATGCGTTGCTGTGTATATAAAGAAAGAGCCATTCTTGGCGAGCGTGTAAAAATTGCTATGGGTGGCGATAAAAATAATCCTAATGTAATAGAGGTTATTGATATTGCTTGTGATGAATGTCCTGCGGCTGGCTACGAGGTAACAGACTCTTGTCGTGGTTGCCTTGCTCACAGATGCGAGGATGTATGCAAAAGAGGAGCTATTTCCTTTGACCACAATCACGTGGCACATATTGATAAATCAAAATGTGTCGAGTGTGGAGCTTGTGCAAAGGTTTGCCCTTACACTGCCATAGTAAGTCGCACTCGTCCCTGTATGAGTGCCTGTAAAATTAAGGCTATTACAATGGATGAAAACAAGGCGGCAAAAATAGATAATAACAAATGTATTTCCTGCGGTGCCTGTGTTTATCAGTGTCCGTTTGGTGCAATAATGGATAAATCGTATATACTTAATGTTATTGATCTTATAAAGAAAAGTAAAAATAATGAAAAATACAAGGTATATGCAATAGTGGCACCATCTATTTCAAGCCAATTTACATATGCAAAATTAGGACAAGTAATTACAGGTTTAAAGGAACTTGGCTTCTTTACAGTTGTTGAGGCGGCTCTCGGAGCTGATATGGTAGCACACGAGGAATCAAAAGAACTTGCCGAAAAGGGCTTTTTAACCAGTTCCTGTTGTCCTGCATTTGTTGCATATATAAAATCTGCATTCCCACAGCTTATGCCTTATGTATCTCACAATTTATCTCCAATGGCAACGCTTGCCAAATATATTAAGGATACAACTCCGAACGCAAGGGTGGTGTTCATAGGCCCTTGTACTGCAAAAAAAGCAGAGGCTCAGCTTGATAGCGTTAAGCCTTATGTAGATGTGGTTCTTACCTTTGAGGAGCTTCAAGCCTTATTTGACAGTAGGGATATTGATATTACTACACTTGAAGAGGATGTTCTTGATAACGCATCATATTATGGTAGAATTTTTGCCCGTTCAGGCGGACTTTCCGATGCCGTAACACAAGCACTGAAGGAGCAAGGTATAGATTTTAATTTAAAGGCTATCCCTTGTGACGGAATTGAAGCTTGCCGTATGGCACTTTTGAAAAAAAACAAAAATGTTCTTGACGCTAACTTTATCGAAGGTATGGCTTGTGTAGGCGGTTGTATCGGTGGTGCAGGCTGTTTAACTCACGGCGAAAAGAATAAAGCCGAGGTTGATAAGTATGGTAAGGAAGCTTTTGAGAAAACTATAACCGATGCTATATCGATATTAAAATAAATTCTGAGGTGAGTTATGAGAAAAACAAAAATTGTTTGCACAATTGGCCCTGCCAGTGAAAGAGAAGATATAATTGTAGGTATGTGCAAGGCGGGAATGAATGTCGCAAGACTTAATTTCTCTCATAATACACACGCCGACCACGAAAGAAGAATAGAACTTATAAAAAAGGTTCGTTCGGAGCTTAATTTGCCCGTGGCAATAATGCTTGATACAAAAGGCCCTGAATATAGAATAAAAACTTTTGAAAGCGGCAAAATCACACTGAATGAAGGCGCTGAATTTGTTTTCACAACATGTGATGTGATTGGAAATGAGCATATTGTTTCTGTAAGTTATCCTAACTTGCCAAAAGAACTTGCAGAGGGAGATTCTATTTTACTAAACAATGGTTTGTTAACCTTTATTGTTGATAAAATTGAAAATAACAACATTATTTGCAAGGTTGTTTGCGGTGGAGAATTATCTGATAGAAAGAGCATGAGCTTTCCCGGAAAGGTTATGAAGCAGCCGTATCTTTCAGAGCAAGACAAAAAGGATATTAAATTTGGTGTTGAACGTGGGATTGATTTTATAGCTTGTTCATTTGTTTCCGGTAAGCAGGATTTAATAGATGTTCACAATTATTTGGATGAAATAGGTGCAAATAATATTGAATTAATTGCCAAGATTGAGAATCAATCGGGATTTGATAATATTGATGAAATTTGTGAGTATTGCGACGGTGTAATGGTAGCTCGTGGAGATATGGGCGTAGAAATTCCATTTGAGCAGCTTCCAAATATACAGAAAAAACTTATAACCAAGTGTAGAATGCTTGGTAAAAGAGTTATTACCGCTACTGAAATGCTTGAGTCAATGATACACAGTCCAAGACCGACAAGAGCAGAGATTTCAGACGTAGCAAATGCTGTTTATGACGGAACAAGTGCAATAATGCTTTCGGGTGAAACAGCGGCAGGAAAATATCCTGTTGAGGCTGTAAGGACAATGGCAAAAATTGCAGAAACAACCGAAGAAAACATAAATTACAAAAAACGCTTTAATAATGCCGAATTTACAATAAAAAATACGGTGGATGCTATTTCTCACGCAACCTGCTGTATGGCTATTGATATTAATGCAAAAGCAATAGTTGCTTGCTCCATTTCAGGAATGACAGCAAGAATGGTATCTCGATTCCGTTCGCCTATTGATATAATAGGTCTTACAACGGATGAGGCAACTTGGAGAAAACTTGCTCTTTCTTGGGGAGTTATACCTGCACTTTGCGAAAAATATCCGTCAACAGATGTATTGTTTTATACTGCAAAGAAAATCACCGCAAAATCGCTTTCTCTAAAAAAAGGTGATAAGATTATAATCACAGGTGGTGATACATCAGGTAGAGTGGGCAATACAAACTTAATTAAAGTTGAAGAAATGTAAAATTCTAATTTGGATTGTGTAATATTGCAAAATAGAAAAAGGACATATTCGCTTGAAACATTGGCAAAAGACCATTGCTAATGTATAACAAAAAGTTTTTACGAACATAAAAAAAGCCAGCATTTTTGAGTAATTTCAGTAATGCTGGCAATTTTTATTCAGTTATATAGTTCTATCCTTGTCAGGCACATAAATTTTTCTATTTACCTGTACTGCTTTGTATGTAACTCCGTTTTGAGTAAAGGTTGTATCTATCGGTCTGCCATAATGGCAAGCCCTTAATATAACATTATTTGGATAACTTTTTGGCGGCTTAATGTTTCCGTTAAGCATAGTATCCTCTTTGTCTTGTTCAAGCACCATAAAGCCTTTATTTTGCATATAAAGACTAAATTGTTGTAGGTAATTAAATTTACCATCACAATCCATAATAACGGAGATGTCAAGCTCCTTGTGATAAGCAGTAATTCTAAATAACATAATCTTTTCTCCTTTATGCAGCAATCTTTTCTAATTTCTTTAATTTTTTGTTTGCGTATGGTAGCCATTCATTGTATACATAGTTTTCTATTTCGTTTGATGGCTTTGTATCGTGTTCGCCGTAGCATTGAAGAATTTTCTTTTTTGATAGCGAATACTCGACAGTGACAAGAGGAATTTTGGGATTGTTTTTATCACGAATAAAGAATATTAGTGATACTTCATCTACGAATTTTTTGTCATATCCCATCTTGCCTACACAATGATGTAGAAAAGCACCTTCCTTAACAAGTTCGTTAGGACTCTTGGCTATAATACAAATAAATGAGCCTTTACAATTTTCTTGTAAAGACTCATATTTTTTCGCTATTATTTTAAATTTAGCATTAAATTCTTTTTTTGCCTTGGCGTCTGCTTTAGCTTTTGCACTTGCATATTCGTTAATTCGTATATCGTGCCATCTTTTAAACTCGTGTGGATATCTATTCTTGTCAATATTCATATCAATACCAAGGTAATTACAAGCATTGAAGTAATCTAAATATGTTCTATAAGAGGTGTTTTGATTATTTATATAATTTATAAATTTCTCATAATCGCCTCTTTGTTTTAACATATCTCTTACCGGTTGTAAGCCTTCTTCGTGGATAAGTCTTTTTTTAGCAACCTCAAATGCTTGTACTTTATCCAAAGACAAATTCTTTTTGTAAGCGGTAAGAATGGTAGTAATGTAGTAACCACCATATTTTATTTTATATTTATTTTTATAAAGCCACTTGCAAAATTGTTTATCTTTTTTGCATTGTTTCAATAACATAATGCTCATTGCTCTCGACGGTAAGCCCATTTTAACTATGTATTCAGCTTGCGGATATTTCTCATATACCTTTAAGTATTTGAAAAAATCCCCGTAAGGATATTCCTTATAGGCACAATATTTGTATTGCGGGTATTTTTCCAAGTATTCCTTATTTATACAAGGGCACCAAATGTGAAAGTACCTATCATCAGCAATGTCCCATTTACCATCAGCATACCATGCTTCTTTTCCGTATCCTTCTGGATGCCAATTAGTTACATAGCCACCAATCCAAAAGTAAGCAATATCCTTTACAAAGCAATCTTTTGAGTGCATACTATGAACTACAACTTGTTTGCATAGCCATTTACTATATCTGTTTTTTACTGCAACAATGACTTGAACGAGCTCACCGTCATTTTTAGTAAGATACGAGTAGTAGCGAGTAAAGCCATTTTGTGGCTTATATTTTTCTAAATCAATCTTTTTTATTAGTTTTAACATATATTTTGGTATAGGCTTAATGTTTTCAATTTTCATTTTAGCATCCCTCCATATCTGCACCAAATATATCGTATAATTTGGCAACTATTTCTATATCAAAATCAAAATCCTCGTCAATGACTTCGCCTGTTTTAACATCAACCTTAATACCGTTGTCTATAACATTTTCAGTTCCGTCAGCTTCAATAACGACAACAGAGAAGTCTTTTGTAATTTTATCTATGTAAACATCAGATGCATGGTATGGATAACCAATCATTTCAGTTTTTGTTCCATCACCCTTATCTCTTGATGTAATTGTCAATTCGAGCTTATTTCCAACTGATATAGCGTCTTTTCCAAATATCTCATAAAAGTCACCAACTCTTAATATAACTACTAAATTTGGGTACTTATTTTGAGCCTCAAGATATTTTTGATATATTGGATTGGTTTTAGGTTTAACCTTTTTTTCTATGGCATATTCCGGATGCTTTTCAAGTACATAATCATAAATGTCTTGAACATTTGCATCAACACTAACATCAAATTCATATTCAAACTCATATTGTCTTAAAATTCCTGTGTTAGTCATAGCACCAGCGTAAATAATGCCATTATCAAATCCAATATAAAGAAAATCGCCACTCGGAAATAGTAAAATGTTAGATTTTAATTCATCTAACGGATTTTTAGGTGTTTCAATCTTTTCTTCAACTATTGGCTCTTCAAATACAGGTTTTTCTTCAATTACCTGTTCAAATTCAACTTCATTGTCTGAGTCAGGCTTAATAGTAAATATATCATCCATTCCTTCAAACATTGAAATAACGCCATTATCCTTTTTTGTATTAGCCTTTTTAGGTGGAGCATCAGGTGTAACAACCTTTTCTTGCTTCTCTTCAGTCTTTTTAGGTGTTGGCTTATATTCAGTACCATCTTCGTTATATAGTGTACCGATTATGTCCTGTTCCTCAAAATAGTGAATAAGCCAACCGTACACTACTTCGTCCTCAACCATTGTACCTCTTGCACCTTTTTCGGCTTGCTTTTTTGCTTCTTCGAATGCAAAGTTCATAAATCCGTCTAAAGTTTTCTTGTTAAGCAGGGTTTTACCGTCTTTTTCTATCTTAACTCCATTGTTAATCTTATCAGCGAGTGTTTCGCTTGCATTTTCTTCAAGATAGGCTTTTAGTGCCTCTTGTTGCTTTGTTTTAGTTTCTAATGCGATATTGCACATTTTTAATTATCTCCTTTAATTTTTAATAGTTTTGTAAAATAAAAAATCCTAACCAACCAAACGGGTCAGAAAGGAACATCTTTTTCAGCCATCATAAGCTCGTATTTTGGTATAGGGACTATCAACCATTTAGCTGATTTCATTAAACTCTTTTTTTCTCCAACTCTTACAAGTTTGCGTCTTTTGTAGAGTTCAATTATTTTGTTTGCATACTCAAGTGTAGGACAGTAACTATCCATTACCTTGTACTCGGAGTCAATTCGTGTTTTGCGAAGTAACTTATACATTATTGAACACCTACCAATCGTGAAAAATACGGTAAAGCAGAGAAGAAATTGCAAGTCATAATGTTTTCGTGTAGTTTTCTATCGTGCATATACAGATTATTGTCAGCATATTCAAGCCCTCTCTTAGTTAGCTTTTTAAGTTCATAACGGTCAGCTCCGTCGTGATGAAAACCTTTGATGTAAAAATGACCGTTTTTCTCGAAAAAGCAAACATTATCTAAGTGATTTAAAAAGCCCAGCAGTTCATCAGTAGAATTTACAAATCTACCACATTCTGCCGGGCCGTTCCATCTACCGCAAGTGCCTTTGATAATGCAAGTATTATTTTCAAATAAATCGTCAAGATAGAGCTTTAATTCTATCCATTCAAGTCTATGTAACTCATTAAGTTCATAGTAAACCAAAGAGTCGGATATTTCGTCTAAAGATTTCCAACCCTCAAGTTCACTATATGTATCAAACATATATTGTCTTGTTTCTTCAAGTAGTGCATAATCGTTTGTATCGTCATAAAATTTTATAATCTTATCCATTTAAACTCCTAATTCTTCAAGGTATATTTTTGCTTGATATAATGCATCAATCCAATAAATGCTTAAATCATCTAAAATTTCAATGATTTTATTGTAAATTTCACTATTTTTACAATCTTCGGATTGAGCTTCTTCAATGATGGTTATTAAATATTGATAACTTTTATCAACTTCGGTTTCATTAACTTCATCTAACCCTAATATAATTTCATATTCATTTTCAATATGATAAAGAACAGACTCTAAAGAGGTAAATTTTGAATAAACATTATAGTCATCACAATATTCTTTTAAATCTTTTATCTCTGTAAGTGGCTTAGGTGTTTCAAATGTTCCTGTTGAAAAGTCATATTCATAGTAATAAGCGTCTGTATTATTAAGAGCCACAATTAAATGTTCAGCCCATACAAAATTATCTTTATCAATCAAACCTTTAATACAGTCTTTTATTATCTCAATGCTTGTTATGTAGTAATTCGACTCATAACAGAGAGTAGTAACGGCATCTTCAAATGTAGAGGAATAAAGCTGCTTAATTGTCATTTTTAATTACCTCGTATTTATCATCGGCATAGAGCATACAAACGAAAGGATTAAATCTTGCTTTGCATTTAACTCCGTTATATTCAACCGTATAAACAGCTGAACGCTCACTTTCTGTATCAATAGCAAGGACAGTAACTTCCTTTACCTCGCCATTAAGTGAATGAATATGTGCTAAATCCTTGTATGGTTTCATAATCTTATCTCCTTATCTCAATAATTCCATCTGAGTATTCTTCGTATCCATCAAATTTTAAATCACGACCATATGCTTCGTAGTCAACATAATTTTCAAGCCATTCTGGTATTTCGTAACAACAAACTTCGTGTATCATATGATGTGCCAAATCGGTATAATCCATTTTTCTGTATAGGTTTATGTCATCATCCCAACGAGAGCCGTAATTGTTTACAAGTTCTTCCCAATCTCTATAACTTCTAACTTCAACATAAGCTTCAAATACCTCATATTTATAGTTATCATCAAGTATTCCTGACTCATATAGAGTTTCAAAAAGTGTCTGTGGGTTTACATAGTCCCAATTAACTCCGGATGATGGTATTCCTTCAATGTCTTGAATAAACAATTCTTCATCAATACCATCAAGCTCGAATCCTTGTTTTTCAAGTTCTTCAACTATTTCGTCCCAATCGTTGTAATCCTCAAGGTTAAGCCAGCTTGAACCTAAAGCTCTTTCATTACAAGCATTGTAAGAACTCCATGAGCCTATAACTATTGAAACATTACCTGTACTAATCATAATTTCACCTCTTTTCACGCTATCCTTTTAATTCCGCCGCCTAAGCTAATAACGCCTATTGTTCCAAATTCTGAACACCAATCATCTGTTTTGTTCCATACGTAAGCAAAAGCATTATGTACATTTCCTTCGCTCTCTAATGTGAAGCCCCATTCTTCTTTGTACTTATTAACATAAAGGAAAGAGTAG
>JAFTZI010000110.1 GCA_017461055.1 Clostridia bacterium
AAGTAAGTTAAGTAGATATGTATTATTTGTATGCTTCTTAATGTTTTCGTGTATTTCATCCCTTGCATAATCAGGATAATGTCTTGGTATATTCTGATCATCATTAAGCGTTAGCTCTTCTGTCGGAACAACGTTAGGAATAACAATAATTTTCTTTCCGGAAATTTTTGAATCGAACCTTTCAAAGAAACGTTCTGTTCCGTATCTGAACTGCTTTGTCGGACGCATACAGCACATAATATAATCCGATGCCTTATTGCTCCAAACTGCCGGTAGCTGGTCACCCACTGCGGAGTCGAAAATAACACCCGCCGCTAACTCCTTACAAGCGTTTCTAAATACAATAAAGTTGGGGCTGAGTCTTTTATCGTAGTTGGAGCCTTCCTTGTCTTTGCTAATAGATATTCCCTGGCTGGCCGGCAAGCAAAGAATTGCACGATCCTTCTTTCCAAAAAAACGGCCTACCGGAAAAAGTGCTCGGAACATAGCATGATCAAGGGCAGATTCTATCTCATCATCCTCATCTTTTCCGGGTATATTTCCGTAATCTGGACTAAACCAGCATTGAACACTATCCTCTTTTGATTTCTTTTCGTTATGAAGATTAAATAAATATGTTAAGCCACAGCTATCTATATCCATATCAACAAGGACAAGAGGATGGTCCTCCGTAGCACCTAACTTTTCCGCTAAAAATGGGACTACATTTATTGCAAGTGTGCTTCGTCCTGCACCGCCCTTGTACGAAAAGCAGGATATAAATTTACAATTTGACATTATTCTTGATCTCCTTTAGTTATTTTATTTTCTAAAAGGCTGATTAGCATTTGGTGCATAACAGTGGTTGGTAATGTTGATTCACCTTTGTTAGCTACAAAATAACTATCCTTACCTTGAGCTATTGCACCAGCATAATATCTCACAGCCGACTTTGTATCTTTATCAAGTCTGGACAAGCTATCAGAAAGTTGATCGAGCTTATCATATCTTTCCTTCTTGTTCGGTTTTGCACTATAAATTGCTTCACCAAGCGGTTCAGCAGTTAATGCCGCAAGAATTATTTGTCTCATACTGTTTTCAAAAGATTCGACCTTAGGTTCGTCTTGCTCGCGTCCCTCTGCCTTGCGCTCCCTTCTCTCGCGCTTCTCTTTCTCAAGCTTAAAAGCATCCCACTCTTCAGGTTCAATAGCATCATCCCCAGCGTTTTCTTCGGCAAATCTTTTTACTCTGTCACTTGCATCAGCGACAATGCGTGACGCCTCCTCGCTTAGCTTTGTAGTCAAAACTGAAATGATTGTCTTTTGCAAAATCTCCTCAATAAAGCCACTTAATACCTTACGAAGCGGGTCATTTTCCAATCTTTCGATTTCGGTGCTTAAAGCAGAAATTTCAGACCTTTGCTTTTCAATTTCTTTTTCAAGAGCAATAAACTGTTCGATTGTCTTATCAACAGCTATTCCTTCCTCTTGTAATCTCTTGTGGAAATCATTTTCAATTTTCGTCTTGGCCTGTTTGTTTCCTTCAACGGTTTCATGGAATACTGATTCATATTTATCATAGTAATCATAGAATGCCGCAAAAGCACTTATGAAGTAATAGTTACTTGATGTTGAATAACCATCGTTTTCCCAAATCCAAAGATAACTGTCATTTTCTGAGCAACGGTATGCAAGAATGTGCTCAAGATAAATCATCATATCGTACTGAGGATACTTAATAAGGAACTCTCCGATTGTGGTCTTTGTACGCACCATAAGTGGCATTAGTGAGAATACGCGGATGTGCTCCTTTCTGATCTCCTTAATAATCTTTGCATGCTTTACAAAGCTTTCTTCAAAGTTAAGGTTGTATTCAACTATCTTGTATTCCTTATTTTCCTTCTTCAGCTTCATCAAATACTGATAGCAGTTATCATATGCAAGACGAATTGTATCACGCATATTATCGTAATCTGAGGTAGCTTGATTTTTCTCTTCATCATTTGTTGCAAAGTAGTTTATTTTGTCATCGTAGTCCTCATCAATACCTGCATTAATAAGAATATTTATGGCAAAAATTACATTGAAAACCGCATCGGATGAAACACTGTTTGCAATTATTTCCTCTGTGATTTTTGATTCAAGGTTAGATGAATAAAATTCGGATGCAAGGCCCTCACTTGTCAGCTCCCAAATTTGGTTTGCGCTCTTCTTACAAATATCCTCAAACTTCTTATAAGGAGATTCATCTGAGTAAACCGCATCCCTTAGATTTTCCTCATCCTTGTCGACATTGTTTATAAGTTTAAATAGCTCCTTTTGTCTTTGAGTTTCCTTATTTGTTCCGTCAAGTATTCTCTTTTTGTTGTCAGCATATTCCTTCTCAAGGAATCCGATTTTACTGTAAACGGCCTTGATAAGCTCTTTTTCCTCGTCGGTAAAGTCATAGAATTCCTCAAGTGCCTCTCCGTAGCCCTCGAAGCTTGTATCCTGCTCAGCCTCTGCAAGAGCCTGATTTATCTTATCCTGTTTAAACTTGTATCTATCTGTTTGCAAGAAACCGTTCTTATCGTGCTCTTTAACAATTATTTCCTTAATCAAGTCGATATCAGCAACACGGATTACGTCCTCAAAGGTTGTAAGAATATCAATAAGAAGCTCACTTACCGCAAAGGTAAAGTACAGTGACGGCTCCTCACAGTCCTTGGTAAAGTTCCAGCCACAATTGAATTTGCGCTTGGATGACGGGTTATCAATGTAGCTGTCAAGCAAGTATTTTAAGCAATGCTTATAAAGCTTAATGATTTTTTGACCCTTATCTGACTCGAAGTCAATAATATAATCGCCTTTAATATGAAGACGCATTACTCCAAGAATTGCTGACATAACCCAAGTAACACTATCAATATAGTCATATTCATCAAATACAGCATTAAGATTATACGGTGATGCACCAATCTTAATCCTGCCATCAACATATATTCTATTTAGCATATCATCTATCATATCATCAATAAATGCTTTTGCCTTTTCTGCAAATGCTTTTGTTGTCTTGTTCTTTGACTCGGAGTCAAGCTTTAGACCAAAGCCCTCTAAAAGGCTAACTACAGAAGCAAAGCCCTGAAGCTGTGAAAGAAGACCTGCCTCAGGTAACTCGTCGGAAAACTGGAACACGCCTCCGTCCTTATCATACTTCTTCATAATAGCATTATATATTTTCTTACCTATGTCCTTCTTGTCCCTATACTTGTAGAAGCAGCCTACCTTATCGACCGCAACCTCCTGCAAAACACGGCTAAGGTCCTGTAATTCTGATTTTAGTTCTTTCTTTGCCATAATCTCTTCTCCTTAAATTAGTGTCTGCGATGACGTTTCGATAACAGGACGAATGCCCTTTTTAATCAAACGGGAAAAACCGTTTTTATAGCTTACGCTACCGCTGAATGTTTGCTTCCAATTTTCAGTTAAGCCCTCGGCATCAATCCACCAGTGCTTCAGCTTTACTGGAATGGCTAAATCTATCGCACTCTTATCTGTGCATTTTTCCAAGTCTTCCTCGGTCATATACCGAGCCTTTATATCTCCCAGCTTGCTTTTTTCCTCCATAGAAAAGGCAAGCTTGCAAAAGATGTTTTCCAAAAACTCTTTTCCTTCATCAAACGAGTCCTGTCTTAATATATTGTTACAAATTAAAACTGCCTTGCCATCTTCAACATACATAAGCCTCCAGCGAAGCTCCTTTGTGATGTAGCTCCTGCCGTTTAATTGAATTAAATCGTTGGCTACACCGAATCTTTGATCTTCCGCATTAGCCGACTTTTCAGGACCAACATATTCTCCGCCTACATACTTTCCGAGGGTGATTTCATTTGTGTCCTTAGATGCCAAGGCGCTTTTATGTAAATCTTCTATAAAATTTTCCTCATTATCCACTAAACGGTTGGGAACTGCGACCTTCTCGTAAATCTCTTGAACAAGCTTGCTCGATTCCTTTCGCATAATGCAAAGTATTTTATCATTAAACATCTTGGTCTGTTCAGACGCTATTTTCGTCAAATACTCGGTTGCTCTATCGCTATTAGGGCCATATGTAGACATCAAAAGCTGCACCGCGTCCATTGCCATGTCCACTGCGGTCTTAGCGTCAGGATGAACTGACCAATATTGATGCTCTAATTCTCTCGTTAAGCTCTGTTCCTTTTGAACCGCCTTACTGCTAAAGGAATTGGCTGAATTGTAAAATATAACACCTACGCAATTTTTATGGCGAAGTATTCGTTCCGCAACTTCTTCCCAATTCTCACCAATTCTCATATTCTCATCGAACCAAATTCTTACGCCTTTTGAAAGCAAGGATTTTACATCCTCTATGACAGCTTCCTTGTCCTTGTGACTATAGCTAACAAACACGAATTTATTAGATAAAATCTTGTCCTCATTTAACGCCATATCGATAAATACCCTTTCACAGTCAATATTAAACCATTATATTACATATTGTAACATAATAATACATAATTGTCAATTAAAAAGTATGTACAAAGTAAAATCCAATTACGAAAAACGCAAGCACATAATTGCGCTTGCGTTCTTTTTTATTGCTTATTGCCGGTCCAAAGGTCGTTGGTGCCATTGTCTGAGTTGTCGTCGGAGTCGTCTTTTTCTGAATTATCACTTGAATCGGTGGTATTATCAGTGCTTACGGTGCCGTCCCCGTCCGAGCTATCTCCGTTATTGGAGCTGCCATCGTCCGTGGCATCGTCCTTTTCCGTGTCGCTTGATACAGTGTCATTAATACTGTCGGGGGACGAGTTTGTCGAGATGCTTGGTGTAGCTGTGTCATTGCCACAGGAGCAAAGCAGGCACAAAAGCACAGCTATGGCTACCGTTATAAGAAGTTTTTTCATAGCCTTAATACATCCAAAAGTTTGCGTTAAAAACTGCGCTCATGCTGTCGCCTGTATCAACGCCTTCAAGTGCGGTAACTGTAACGCCGCCGCTTGCAGCTATAACATCAGCTACTTCGACAAAGCTGATTTCAATTGTAGGCTTAATATATTTATTCATTTCCCGCCTCCGTGAAAAGATTATCAATACAGTTCCAGTATTCCTGTGCAACCTGCTCGTCTGTTAATGCAACTTTATAAATTTTCGCCTCGTAAAGCTCGTAATCCGTGTATGAGCTTATACATTCACCGCTATACTGCGGATTATAGCCTATACCGATAACGGTATCATCGCCGCTTCCGCCGTTAAATTCGCCCGTTCCGAAATCAGCCTCGCAAAGAAGCATACCGTTTAAGTAAAGCTTCATCATATTGGTTTCGCTGTTGTAACTGCCAACAATATGTAAAAGCTCGCCTGCCTCTATAACAGGACCGCTTCCGTCCATATCCGCTACCGCTGAATATTTTCTGCCGCTGTCCGTGTTACTGTTTGGTGAGGTTGAGCCCATTTGGAAGTTGATTTGTCCGCCCGCCTGTCTTCTTAAATAAAGGGTTACACCGCCACCGTTACAGGATGTAATAAGGCCTACGGTTGAGCCCGGAAGCTTATCAAGCTTTAAGAAAATTTCAAAGGTGGTAGAGCCCATAACGAAATTTTTCATCTGCTCTTCGGTAGTGATATCATTGAACTTAAGGTTCATATAATACGTACCGTTATCGCCGTTTGTATATGCAAGACCATTTAATTCCTTACCGTTATGAGTTACTGTTGTTTCCTTAACCGCACCGTTTACAACATTTAATGTTGCATTGCCTTTGCTATCGGAAGGTGTACCGTTTTCAAAGCTTAAATCAAAGTAAGCATCGGGAACGTCAACTGTTGTTTCGGGTCTTTCAATTTCGGTTTGTACTCCCGGAGTGGGCACCTTATCACCGTCGCATATAGAGCCGTCATAAGGCAAAGCAATTTCAAATGTATCAATGCCTGAAACGAAAATTTGCTTTATTGATTCGGTTTCTTGTAAATATGCGTTTGCGTCGTTATTGATATTTCCTCTGTACCAATCGTTTGGAGCAGGATATAAAACGTAGCTTGCGCCTGAATTTATGTACATTTGCTTTATTGTGGATGAGCTGTTAAGACCGTGGTGAGCCACCTGAACAAAATCACTCTTTAAGGCACTGCCGAAGTTTTTGTTAAGAAGGGATGCGCCAACGTCTGAAATGTCGCCCACAAACAACATTTTTTGTCCTTCGATTTTAACTGTAAAAACAGTTGATGATGAGTTAAAATCGTAGGATGCTACTGTGCTTGGATATAGGTCCTCAAAGGTTTGAAGGATTTCTATTTCTGCGTTTGCATAGTAGAATTTGTAACCGCTATGGAGTTTAACGATTTCCGTGTTGGTTAAATATGTTGCTATAACCTCTCTAAAGTAATTATATCTTTGCTTTGTATCATTGAGCATATAGCTTGACGCACTTGCGGCAATATCACTGTCAGATGGAAAGTTATAAAGAAGCTGGTTGATTGTTACACTGTCGTGATACTTTTCAACAAAGTAGTTAAAGGTGCCGATATGGTCACCGTGACAGTGGGTGAAAATCCAACCTGCAATTACAATACCGTTGCCCTCTCCTGCAAGATTTGTCAAAGTATCATAAAGCTTATCTGCCTCAAGGTAATCGTCATAGCACCAACCGCCGTCTATGATAAGGAATGTACCGTCAGTTAAGTGAATAACGTAGGACATACCCTCTTTTATCGACACGTCGTCGGCTAATTTGATTTGAGTAATTGAGGAACCGTTCTTATTTTGATAATTTGGTTCTGTTAAATTATCGGGTAAAGCGGTTACTGTTTCGCTTGAAATATTTACCTCATTTGTTCCCGGATAATGGGAAATGTGAATTAACGAATTGTCCTTTGTATATGTGTAGAAATAATTACCGTTAATTTCGTTTTCAAGTGTTTTTACATATCCGTTTGCAATTAAGTCATCCATATATGATGAAAGTTCTTCATCAAACGTATTGTTAATTTCAAATACTACTGTGTCGCCACTGCTTACATGTGATGTAAAGGTAGCATTTGCGTGACCGTAGCTTGTAACACCGTCAATGTTGATTCGGTTATTGTATGCCTTTAAGCTTACGATATGATTTAATACGTCAAGAGCAGCTTGATTGTCATTAAAGTCTCCGTCCTTAATAGTTACCTCTGCAACACGGAGAATGTTAACTGCATTTAAGTCAGTGCCCTCAACATTGGATGCTAAATCGGCAGACTTAACGGTATTCACATATTGCATATATGTATTTCCGTTTCCGTCAGTTACTTTTAAATAGCCGAGAATTACAAATTCCAAATTGTAGGATTGCTTATTATCTGGAAAGTTTGTTAAAGCAAATCTGTATGAGTGATATGTCTCGCCCTTGCTCTCATCAACGAAGGAGTACAGTATTTCGCCATTTTTCATAGCGGGAGCAAATACCACCTTGTTATTTTTTTGTGTTTCCTCTGATGTTAAATCACCGCTTAGCTCGCCTACTACCGCTTTTGTTGAAACTACTGTACCGTATTCAACATCGGTTGCAGATAAAACACGCTTGAAAAGCTCTATTAAATCCTTGTTCACATGGAATTCTCCGCGAATACCAGAGCCTGAGCCGAGATAGATTGCCACACCCGCTGACTCAATCAAGCCGCCTTCCATGATAATAGTGCCATTCTTTGTGCCTATATAGTCGCCCTCTACGGTTGAAAAATAGCCACTGATTGTGTGAGTGTTATTTTCTGTACCGCCTATTATCGTACCAGCGCTACTTGTAGCTGAAACACTTCCCGTATTGATACAGCCACTAATTATTCCCGCTTGGAATAATCCGCAAATACCGCCTGCGTTTTTTCCGTCACCGGTTAAATCACCTGCATTTGCGCAGTTTATAATAGGTGTTTTGGATTTGTTTGTACTCCATACACAGCCAACGATACCGCCTAAGTCAACACCGTTTGATATTGCTTTACCGCTTATATCACCGAAGTTTATGCAATTTTTAACGTATGCGTTATCAAATACTACGCCTGAAATGCCTGCTACGTTCTTTCTTCCGTAAACTGTTGCGTAGTTAACGCAGTTTTCGATTTTACCGCCGTTATAAAGCTTACCGACAACGCCTGCTACCTTATTGGAGCCCTTAACGCTGCCTGTAACGGTTACGTTTTTAACCGTACCGCCGGACACAACGCCGAAAAGCGCATCAAAGCTATCGCTGCTTTGGGTCGTTGGTGCGTTAATGCTAACCGTTACGGTTTTTCCGTTACCGTCAAAAACTCCTGTAAACGGTCCTTCCACAATTGCTCCGGTATCAGAGGACACCGAGATGTCTGCATTTAATCTGTAATGAGCCGACAAGTTGCTTTTTATGGAAGCAAAATCATCAGCAGTTTCAACTATGTATGGATCGGACTCTGTTCCGCTACCCTGCATAGCACTGACTGTCAGACACAGCGTAATGGCTACGCACACTGTCAACAGCAAAAATAAGAGCTTTTGTTTCATTTGTTTTTCTCCTTAAGATGCGAATCATTTGACATAAAGCCACTTTAAAAGTATCATAAATTACTATATAATTTTTCACCTATATGGCTTTTATTATTTGGTTTTATGCGCCTACAATATCTTTATATGAAGCAACATAATACTTGCCTGACAGCTCACCCTTGGAGTCGTCTTGTATATATGAGTATACGGTGGTGTTACCGTCTGTTACAGCCACGTATGCGCCTATTGCAAGCTTTTTGCTCTCGTTCTCGGTTGTAAAGCCGGTTACCTTAATATCGAATGCGGCAAAGTCAACCTTCTTGATTTCAACACATATAGCATTTGCATTAGCTACGCCGGTTGAGTCAAATATCTCACCGCCGTCAAGCTTTTCCTGTGATACTGCAAATACACCGTACTTTAAGGTCTTACCTGTTGCATTTGTGTACACTTTAATAGCTTCGCTATTTACTGTAAAGCCTACTGCAATTCCGCCATTACCGTTTTCCTGTGAGGAGTAGCCTTGGCATTTAAAGAGAGCAGATAGCTTTTCCTCTGTAAACATACTGCACCTTGTACAGCCGTCCTTTTTGTAGCCTGCGCTCATATAACCGTCTGCATATTCAACTATGAGCTGGTTATTATGCTCTTCATATGCTTCCTCAAGAGTTCTGTTACATCTTTCGCAAATCAACGCTGTTGTACAGTTACCGTCATTTTCGCACTTATGCTCACCGTAGTAAAATGCTTCGCAATCAGTTGTAAATACTACTCTTTCCGTATTGATAACACCGTCGGTTACGGCGCTTGCAAATTGCTCATTGCCGCCTGCACCTATTACCATATTGTAAAACGCAAGAAACTGCTCCTGTGTACCTGTGTAGTGAACCTTAAAGTCACCAACAGCGTCCTTGAAAACATAGTACCATCTGTATGTCAAGCCTGTTGTATTTGTGCCTACTGTTGCAGGTAAATACAAATTTTCAAGTGAGTTGCATCTGTAAAACATATAGTTTGAATAAAAGCCCTCAAAGGAATCGCCAAAATAGATAGTTTTCAGATTGTTACATTCACGGAAGGTTCTGTCGCCCAAGAATTTCAAATTATTGCCAAAGCGAACCTCTTCCACGTATTTTGCGCCGTATAACGGTGCGTGCTTTATTACTGTTGCAACATTATCGGGATGATAAATAACCTTTTTAAGCGACACACAGTTATTAAAATAAGGCTCTGTTGAGTAATTGTTTGTTCCGTCATCTGATGCTCCCTTACCGTTGTTTAATTCAAGAACATTTTTCGGAACAAAAAATTCTCTTAAATTTTTTGCTCCCCAAACAAAGAATAATCCCATATCAGTCAACTTTGAATCGTATGGAATATCAACCTTAATTAATTTTGAGGCTCCTCGGAATAATCTTTCCTCAATGGTTGTAACGTAACTTGGAATATAAGCGTAAATCACATTAGAGGAATCATAAAAAATCCTTCCCGCAATGGTTGTGTAGTTACCAATATCAAAGTTTATGCTAACAATCTTTGATTTACTAACAACGCTTGTATTTAGTGAAAGCTTTCCGTCTGAAACAGTTGTAGCCTCGGCAGTTTTTATGCTTTCAACCGTATATACCGTGTTACTGCTTTCATCAGTGGCAGTTGATGTAACATACCAAATAAGCGCATCACCATTTTCATCCTCTTTGGCAAAGCCAATTCCGGTTTCATTTGTTATAATGCTGTTAACAAGCTCATACCTGAACAATTCGTTGCCTTGTGTGTCCTTATAAATATTTTCAGCGTTTGCAATTATAGCAAGACCCAAAAGTAAGGATAGCACAAATATGAGTGTAAAAAATAGCTTTTTCTTCATTGTCTTTTCTCCTTTTTATTCAAATTTTCGCATTGAAGAAGCCCTTTGATAAAAAATCCTGTTTATTTTATTATATCGCAAAGCAATGTAAATTTCAAGTGACTTTTCTATGTTTTTCTTTAAGTAGAAAAGCCATATAGATTTTTTCACCTATATGGCTTTTTGTATTTAGTTTTATGCGCCTACTATGTCGTTATATGAGGCAAAGTAGTAATTGCCTACAAGCTCGCCCTTGGAGTCGTCCTGCATATATGAGTATACAGTGGTGTTACCGTCGCTTACCGCCACATACGCGCCAAATGCAAGCTTTGTGTCCTTTTGTTCATCTGTGAAGCCTACTATTTTAAGCTCAAACACAGAGAAGCTTTGATTTTTAATTTCAGCATTGATAACGCCCTCTGCCGCATTTCCGTTTTTATCAAATACGGGTTTGTCGCCAAGCTTATCCTTCGCTACTGCAAAAACACCGTACTTTAGGGTCTCGCCTGTTGCTTTGGTATAATCTGCAATTGCTTCGTTATTCAAGGAATAACCGATTACAATTCCGACTGTTCCGTTCTCTCTTACAGAATAGCCAAGGCAGGTAAAGAGAGATGGGAAGGATGGTGTTTCCTCCTCTAAAATCTCGTGGCATACGGAGCATTTTGTTACGTATGTACCCTTTTCGCTGTAGCCCTGCTTGAACAGAATATCTAAAACTGTGTCAAGCTGATGTGCGCCCAAGTCGTAGCCTGTTGCCACATACTTCGCTTCGCCGCAATCAAGACAAGTATATTTTACCTCGCCTAAAACACAGCAAATAGGATTTGTTGTGAACACACCGCCGTCATATCTGTGCGGAGTTGGGTCTGCCACTGTGCTTTCAAGTGCTGTACCGCACATATAGCAGGAGCCTGTAATAGTGCCGCCCTGTGTACAGGTGCTCTTTGTTGCTTCGGTTAAGCCTGCGTGATAGCGCGCATATCCCGATTGTGTTTTAAAGGTGATTTCGCTTGCAACTGTTGTATAAGTATCAAGCAGATATCTGTCTGTTTCAGCGCTTTCGCAAATGTACCAAGCGGAGCTTTGAGCTCTTTCGTTATAGCCTTGCGCCTTTACGGTTGCTGCAAACACCTTTGCTTGGTCAAGAGTTTGGAAGAACAAAAGCGCGCCCTTGGTTGGCAGTACCGCCTGACCTGTTGATTTTACGTAGCCTCGAATTAAGATTTCAAGTCCTTGTGCGTCACCGCTGAACATTTCTTGGGTTAATTCCTTAGCGGTCGCCTCGGTCTCACCGCCCTCAATGTATGCACGCTTTAAGCCATTTGAGCCGTTAAATGCAAATTTTTCGCTTAAATCACATTCGTTTGTGATATAAACCTCTCTTAAAATGTTGCCGCCTGTTCTATCGCCAACGGAAACAAGACTGCCTACATAGGTCAAAACTGCCTTGAACTGATAAGGAATGTCGCTTGACGCTTGGAAAATACGGCCGATACAGCCCGCGCCCATTTTTGTTATTGTATTTGTAAAGATAAATTCGTCAACTGTTACGTTCTTTCCGTACATATTGAATATGTATGCCTCAAGCTCGGTAATTCCCTTACCGACAACGATATTCTTAAGGTCGTAAACGTATTGGAAGCAGCCCTGTCCGTTTGTGCCGCCTACAATTCTTGTAACTGTATCGGGTATGTACACGCCCTTTATAGAAAGGTTTTTGAAGCCTTGAATTGTCTTTACCTCTACTATGCTTCCGTCAATTTCAACATATGATGGGAAGTAAATTACCGCATTATCAAAGGTTACGCCCGATGGGGTAACAACACCGTCTGAGGAAATGCTTAAATACTCAAGGGTTGCATCAAAAATACCGTAGCCCTCAATGTAGCACTTGTTTACAAGCGTTTCCTGAACTGTATTTCCAACAGAACCGCAATACTTACATTTTGTGGTGTATGTAACATTAAGTCCGTCAACAGAAATGTCCGTTCCCAAATAGCTGTGGGGGACAGTATTGATTACGTCTGTAACTATTGAATAATCGCAACGGTTACATACGTTGTTTGTATAGCCCTTAAGTGAGCAGGTTGGCGCGATTGTTTCACTCGCATAATCGTGACCTAAAGCAGGGATTACTTCTTCTACGGTATCTTGACAGTACATACACTCATAAACGTCTAAGCCTGTTTCAATACATTTTGGGTCGGTATGACTGCTAAACACATAGTTATGAGCATTCTCGTCATACTCATTGCCTGTTTGTGTTACGTTAAAGTATGTACCGCACACCTCACAAATATCACCGATACCTGCATATTGATTACAGGTTGCAGAGGTTTCAACACCCTTGTTATAAATAGCGGTATGAGGCGCTTCTGTTACATCTGTTTTTGCAGTTAAGCCAAAGCTTCCGTTTGAGGAGAAGCAATAGTAACCGTTGTGTGGAGTACAGAAATACCATGTACCGTTTGCTACTCTGCTTGAGTGACCGTACAGCATAATGGAATCCACAAAATATTTTGCGGTTTCATAGGAGTCCATATAGATATTAAAGGCTCTGCCCGGCAAAACCGCCCACTCGGTAGCCTTAACCTGACCTTTAATATAGATGTTGGTTTTATAGCCGCTTGTGCCTGAGCTGAACATTTCCTTTGGAATTTCCTTAATCTCATCGTCAGCCGAGAGAATAATGGCTGTTTGAAGCTTATCTGTGCCATTGAATGCGTACATGCCAACGGTACAGTATTCGGGAATTAAGATATATTCAAGGCTCTTGCTTGATGCAAAGCCGCGCTCTCCAATAGATTCAAGCTTGTGAGAGTCAATTCTCTTTAGTGACTTTGAGCCGTTGTCAAATACGCTTGGGCCGATTTTTCTCATATCAGAGGAATCGAAGGTAATCTCACAATCGTCAGCGAAGTTTGCGGCGTTGAAGGCATATTCGCCAAGCTCCTGCACTTGACCCGCTACATAGAACACCGTAACAGGTGAGCTTTTACCAATGCTGGTAAACGCAAAACGACCTAAAATCTTAATACCTGTACCGATATAAACCTCGCTGAGATAGAAGCAGTTTGCAAAGGTACCGGTATCACTTCCGGAGGCTGAACCAAAAATTTCAGCTACTGTGTCCGGCACATAAATTTTTGTAATGCTTGTACCCTTAAATACCTCTGCGTTGGTCTTGGTAACACTATAAGCTACTCCGTCAATTGTAATTGTAGACGGAATTACTACCGCGCCTGTAAAGCTGTCGACGCTTCCACGTGCGGAAAGCGCCACCGTTTTTGCTTCCTCATCTAAAACGGTATAGGACATGCCCTGTGTTACGGGCAAGGTGTCGCCGCTTACAACCTCGCCATTGATTACGCAATCTCCAAGCGCATCAGCCGACGGTGTTACTGTTGTTGCCGCGCTGACACAAAAAGCAAGCGCCACAACAGCCAAAGCGGCAAAAAGAACAAATAATATTTTCCTTTTCATAAGTTTTTACTCCTTA